>JBEIFN010000174.1:0-5133 GCA_040382435.1 Alphaproteobacteria bacterium | reverse complement strand
TACAACCTGATGAGCACGATCCCGGGCTTGTTCGTCATCGGCGAGGCGAACTTCTCGGACCACGGCGCCAACCGCCTCGGCGCGAGCGCGCTGATGCAGGGGCTCGCCGACGGGTACTTCGTGTTGCCCTACACCATCGGCGACTACCTCGCGGGCGAGAAGGGCGGCTTCGCCGACACCGGCGCGGCGGCGTTCCGCGATGCCGAGGCCAACGTGAAGGGGCAGGTCGAGCAGCTGCTCTCGATCAACGGCAAGCAGTCGGCTGACACCTTCCACCGTCGGATGGGCAAGATCGTGTGGGAGGCGTGCGGAATGGCGCGGACCCGCGAGGGTCTCACCGCGGCGATCGGCGAGATCGCGGCGCTTCGTGAGGAGTTCTGGCGCGACGTCAACGTTCCGGGTTCCGACAAGGACATCAACCAGGCGCTCGAGCGCGCTGGTCGCGTCGCTGACTTCCTAGAGTTCTCGGAGCTGATGTGCCGTGACGCGCTCACCCGCGAGGAGAGCTGTGGCGGCCACTTCCGCGAGGAGTACCAGACGCCCGAGGGTGAGGCGCTGCGTGATGATGCCAACTTCTGCCACGCCGCCGTGTGGGCCTATGAGGGACCGGACAAGGTGCCTTCACGCCACACCGAGGCGCTCTCGTTCCCCAACGTCCCCCTGACCCAGCGGAGCTACAAGTGAAGATCAACCTGCGCGTGTGGCGTCAGGCAGGTCCCGACGCCCAGGGTTCGTTCGACGAGTTCCCCAACTTGGAGATCTCGCCCGACATGTCGTTCCTCGAAGTCCTCGACGTGGTCAACGTCTCGCTCGAGGGTTCGGGCAAGCCACCGATCGTGTTCGATCACGACTGCCGCGAGGGCATCTGCGGGAGCTGCGGTGCCGTCGTCAACGGCGTCGCCCATGGTCCCGAGAAGCGCACCACGCTGTGTCAGCTGCACATGCGTAAGTTCAAGGACGGCGACACGGTGACGGTCGAGCCGTTCCGTGCGCGCGCGTTCCCGGTGATCAAGGACCTGATGGTCGACCGTTCGGGCTTCGACAAGGTCATCGCTGCGGGCGGTTACATCACGGCGCGAACGGGTTCGGCGCCCGACGCCAACAGCGTCCCCATCGGGAAGGCCGTCGCGGATCTCGCGTTCGACGCCGCGCAGTGCATCGGCTGCGGCGCGTGTGTCGCGGCTTGCCCCAACGCAAGCGGGATGCTGTTCACCTCGGCGAAGGTCGCGCACCTCGGTCTGCTGCCTCAAGGTCAGCCGCAGCGAGCGGAGCGCGTCGTCAACATGGTCGACGCCCACGACGCCGCTGGTTTTGGTGCCTGCTCCAACCACGGAGAGTGTGAGGCGGCTTGCCCCAAGGGGGTCAGTCTGGAGAACATCGCGCGTCTCAATCGCGACCTGATCTCGGCGACCCTGTTCGGTGGCTACCGCCCGGCTGTCGAGCGTAGCGGCGCGATCTGACGGCGTTACGGCGCCGTCGCTGGACGGCGCGTGACGTCACACGGGCGTCAACAGCTCACTGATGACGGTCTCGCTGTAGCCTTCCTCGGCACCCCAAGCGGTCCACGGGACACCCGCACCGATCGCAGCGGTGAGGACGGCGTCTGAGGTGCTGCGACCGACGTGCCGCAGGTGCTGGCCCGGGCGGAGGGTTCCGCACCCGCTACCTGCCAGCAGCAGCGGGTATTCCGTGCTGCTGTGGGTCGCACCGTCGCTGACATCCGAGGTCGCGAGGATGCTGCAGTGGTCGAGGAGCGAACCGTCGCCTTCGGGCGTCTCCCGCAGTTTGCGGACGAAGGTGGCGAACTGCGCCATCGTAAAGGCGATGGCGGCCTGCACCTGAGGTTGATCTCCGGGCTCGGTGTGCGTGAGGTAGTGGAGGGGCTCGGTTTGGCCTAGCTGCCAATGGATGATGCCGGACCCCGTACTGGAGAACTGGATCGTCGAGACGCGCGTCAGATCGCAGGCCCAGGCGGTCGCGAGGATGTCGGCGAACGCGTCATGGATGGCGACCACGTCGAATCGAGACAGGTCGGACGGGTACGAGGTCGAGACCTCTGGCGCTTCGCAGGACAGCTGAGCGAGACCGCCTAGGCGGCGTTCGAGGCTTCGCACGCTCTCGGTGTGTTGATCGAGGCGCAGGCGGTCGGCGAGGCTGACACGCGCGCGCAGGTCGCCAAGTTGGGCCTGTACGGCGTCGAGCGCGCTCGTGCGCGCGAGATCCAGCGTTGGGTCCGCGGTCCCGAGGAACAGGCGACGGTAGAGCGCGTACGGCTGAAGTTCGAGGGGTGTGGGTCGGTTGGGGCCGGCGTGCGAGACGCAGCGGTACGTCGTCCCTTGGTCGCTCCCCGTGTAGGGGAACACGCCGACCTCGAGGCTTTTATACGGGGTACTGGCGGGGAGGGCGTCGGCGACTTGTTGGTCGAGGGACGGACCCGCGAAGGTGGAGACGATGGCCTCGCGTGTCTCACCGAGCTGGAGGTACGGTCGTCCCGTCATCATACCGACCGTGCCGGCGTGGTGTCCAGCCCCGGGGACGGGCATCGTGTACCCCGTGAGGACCGACACGTGGTCGGTGAGATCGGCGAACGCGGCCAGGGCTTCAGACGGCTGCCAGCCGCTTCCCTCGCCGGTGGGGACCCAGCGGTCCAGGCGAATGCCGTTCCCCCAGAACCACAGGCCGAATCGGTTCGGGTAGGTCGGAGCTGTCGCCCAAGCGCGCGGCTGAAGCGCCTCGAGCCACGGGATCCCGACGGCGACCGTGGCGCCGCCGAGGACGCCTTGGAGGAGTTGGCGGCGTGTCCACGTCCTCATGGCACCGCTCCGAAGCAGACGACGTCGATGTCGTGGGTTCCGTCAGCGGAGGGGACAGGCCCCCAGCCCGTGGTGTAGCCCGCGCTCTGGCACGCGATGTGGGCGGCCTCTCCGCACCCGCCGTTCTGCAGGCTCTCCCAGCGGTCACAACCACCGTGGTAGCGCAGGCTGCCCCAGGGCAAGCCGACGCGCTCGCCTTTGTCGGCGCAGATGCCTAGGGCTGCGTCCCCGACGTCGAGATTTGGTCCCCAACCCGCGACCTTCCCACGCGCGCGACACCAGGCGTCGAACGCCTTGTGGCATCCACCCATGTCGACCTCTCCGGGGAGGCAAGACGGGTCGAGCGCGACGAGCTCTGTCCACGGTGCGGTGTGGGAGGTCACAGCCTCCGTCGAGGCACACGCGACCCAGGGCGCAACGTCGCGGCCGGTGACGACCCCGATCCCGATCCCGCACGTCGCCTCGGCGCAGAGGCGATCGGCGGCGACCTCGCAGCCCCGGCCGGCCGGGACGTAGCCGGGTTCGCAGGACGGCATCACCCGCAGCAGGTCGGCAAAGGTCGTTGGGATGACGGCCACATCGGCGGGGGCGCCGCTTTGGCTCGGGCCTGGGCACGTCGCGTCGTGGGTCGGGGGCAGGCCGCCGACCTCGCACGCGGTCCAGGCGCCCTCGACGCAGCGCGCTACGCCGGCCGTCGCCGCCACGCTGCAGCCGCGGCGGAGGTCGTCGACGGTGCCGTCTCCGTCGTCGTCGACGCCGTTGCAGATCTCTGCGGCGACCCAGCCTTCGTCGCCCTGCATGGAGCGCAGCGCCTCTGAGGTCAAGGCGTTCGCGACCAACTCGGTCCAACGCCACCCATCACGCCAACGCTCTGTCCAGGCGTCGATCCACACCGCGTCCATCGAGCGGTCGTCGGACCCGGTGAGGTGGTGCCAGAGGTCGGTCGCCAAGCAGCGAGCGAGCGCGGGATGGGAGGCCACCCAGTCGCCGAGGTCGCTTGGACCGTTGAGGTCGACCCCTTCCAAGCGGACCGTCGCGTCGATCGGCAGCCCTTCGTCGGTCTCGCGCCATGCACCGATCGCATCGATCGGTTCGAGCGCGAAGCCCGCCGCGTCCATCGACGCATGGCACGAGGCACACGACGGGTCGGAGACGTGCTGACCGAGCTTGTCGCGCAACGTGCCGGGGACGTCGGCGACCGCGCTCAAGGACGCGACGACACCGGGAGGTGGCGGCGGGATGTCTTGGCAGAGGAGGCGCGTCAGGATGAACAGACCTCGCCGTGTGGGGGAGGTCGTGGTCGCATGCGAGGCCACGGCGGCGAACGCCCCTCGTCCCAGCACGCCGCCGCGCGCCTCGTCGACGGACGTCGCGTCGCTGCTGAGGGCATACAGCGTGCGGAGCGCAGGGTCGTCGGGGACCCACCTCGTGGTGAACAGGTCGCGGGTGTCGGCGCCGGGCGCGAGAACGGTCGTCGAGACCAACGCGTCGAACTCCTCTCCGAGCGCGGCGCGCAAGGTCGCGTCGAACAACGGGAACAGGTCGCTGTCCTTGGCGAGCGTTGGCAGCGTGTCGACGTCGAACAGCTCTCGCCAGTAGGCGGTCAACGCTTCGGTCGCGCTGCCGTCAGCGATCGCTGCGTCGACGTGCGCGCGAATCCCTTCGGCGGTGTCGAATCCGCCTGAATCGGCGTCGAGCAACCAGGTGACGGACGGACCCCGTCCGGTCAACGCGAACGCGACGCGGGTTGCCATCTCGTAGCCGTTGCGACGGCGCGCGCCGTCGGGCATCGGCATCCCGCTCGCCACCTCGTAGAGAAAATGCGGACTCGCGAGGATGGCGGCACGAGACGCTTGGAGGGCGACCGTGTCGCCGGCTTCGGTCCGAAGGGACTTCCAGACGTCGGTGAGGGTGGCGAGCTCGTCGGCACGGACCGGACGGCGCCATGCTCGCCATGCGAGGTCGACGAGGTCGGCCTCGACGCAGGACATGACGTCGTCGTAGGACGGCGCGGGATGGGCCGGCGTTCCCGTGAACGCGCAGCGTGGTGGCTCCATCTTGCGGGCGACGTCCCAAGCGGCCGCCTCGTACTGTTCTTCGTCGAGCGGCGAGACGCCCGCGGCGGCGGCGCCGACGCTTGCGTGCCCCAAGATGCGCTCCGTATCGGGGAGCGTACCGGCATAGCGCACGCCGGTGAGGGCCTCGACGGAGTCGACCCAAGCGGTGGTCGTGAGCCGCGTCAGGTGGCCGACGGGCCGGATGACGGTTTCGGGCACCACGCCGGGCGGCGGGGGCTCTTTTCCGCAAGCCAGCAACAGCG
>JBEIFN010000173.1:0-5214 GCA_040382435.1 Alphaproteobacteria bacterium | reverse complement strand
GGTCCGACGGCGCCCTCCAGCCACGTCAGCGAGCCCGCGCCACATCCCGCGAGCGCGTCGGACCATCCGTCGGAGAGGGTCACGATGCGCGCTTGCACCGCCGGGTCGGGTGCCGCCGGCGCGAAGGTCGGCCGCCGAGGCGCGCCGGTGTCAACAAGCCCAGGAAGCCGGCGACGCAGGTCACGCAACGCCCCCGGCAGGCCGTTCGTATCGTCGGCGCCGACCTCGACGAGCGCGATGACCTCGCGCGGACGCCGGCGTGCGTCGGTCAGGCGTGCCGGACCCGCGAGCAGGTCGCTCGCCACCTCGATGCGGCACGGCAGCAGCGGGGAGAACGCCCCGCGCGTCGCGGTGGCTGCACGGCTCACGGCCTCGCCGCCGGGGTCGCTCCCCTGCCCGCCGACGCGCAACGTCACGCCCTCGTCGCCGACCACGACCTCGACCGCGCCGATGCCGAACCCGTCGAGCGTGCGCTCGAGCGCCTCGCCATCGACCCTCGTTCCGAACGCGTCCAGCCATGGCCCCATCGCGCCCCCCGCAGGACACAACGTACCACGACACACGCGACGCACGCCGAGCGGTTAGGGCGTCCTTGCCGGAGATGACCGATGGCCGACGACGCGCTGATCCACGACTGGAACCTGCCGCCCGAACGGGCGCTCCCAGCACGCGTCCAACTCCACGACGAGACGCTGCGCGACGGCCTACAGTCCCCGTCGATCGTCGACCCCGACCTCGACGACAAGCTCGCGATCCTACGTGGCGTCGCCGCGCTCGGCGTCGACTCGGCCGACATCGGACTTCCAGGAGCCGGCGAGCGCGCCCGCGCCGACATCGAAGCGCTGCTCTGTCTCATCCGCGACGAGCACCTCGCGATCGCCCCCACGGTCGCCTGTCGAACCCATCCCGCCGACATCGCACCGGCGGCCGAGCTGCAAGCGCGCACGGGCGTGCACCTCGAAGCCATGATGTTCCTCGGCACCTCACCGCTTCGGTTGTACGCCGAAGACTGGTCCGAGGACCGCCTCGAACGCCTCACACGGGAGTCGATGCGGCTCGCGGTCGACGCGGGCATGTCCGCCACGTTTGTCACCGAAGACACGATCCGGTCGGCACCGACGACGCTGCGGCGGCTATTCCTCGCGGCGATCGAAGAGGGCGCCACCTGTCTCGTGCTCTGCGACACCGTCGGCCACGCCACCCCCGACGGCACCCGGCGCCTCGTCTCGTGGACCCGCGCCTTGCTCGCGGAGGCCGGCGTCGCCGACCACGTCCGGGTCGACTGGCACGGTCATAACGACCGCGGCCTCGCGCTCGTCAACGCCCTCGCTGCTGCCGAGGCGGGGGCCTCGCGCCTGCACGGAACCCTTCTGGGCATCGGTGAACGGGTCGGCAACACCGCGCTCGACCAGGTCCTCGTCAACCTGTGCTTGCTCGGTCAGCCGCCGCGCGATCTCACGGGGCTGCACGCGCTCGGCCTGCTGGTCGCTCGGGCAACGGGTCAGCCCTTGCCTGCGAACTACCCTGTGCTCGGCGAGGACGCGTTCAAGACCGCCACCGGGGTCCACGCGGCGGCCGTGATCAAGGCGATCCGCAAGGGCGAGGTCGATCTCGCCGACCGCGTGTACTCCGGCGTCCCGGCGCGGTGGGTCGGGCGCGAGCAAGCGATCGCCATCAACTTCATGTCCGGTGCGTCCAACGTCAAATTCTGGCTGGAGCACCGCGGCATCGAGCCCACGGAAGCACGCGTCACCGCGATCTTGGCGCGCGCCAAGACGTCACGGACGCTGTTGCCCGATGACGAGATCCTGCTGCTCGCGCGCGAGGCCTGACCGCTACGCCTGCGTGAGCACCTGCTCATCCACCAAGCGATCGGTCGCGGGATCGTAGAAGCGCGACGTCACAGTGTCCGCGACCGGGTCGAAAACCAACACGCCCAGATGCGGCTGTGCGCTTCCAAACAGGTATTGTGGCGGGTTGAGGTTCGCGCCCAGCGGGTTGACGTTGCCGGAAGTGATCGCGATCTCCCAGGTCTTGTTGAGGATCCCGGCGCCACCGGGCTGCACCTTGCCGACGAAGCAGACGTGGAAGTCTCCCGAGAGGAACCAGACGTTGCCGATGTTGTTGGCCGCAAGGAAGTCGAGCAGCTCGTCCCGTTGCGCGTCGTAGCCCTCCCAGCGGTCGCCAGCACCGACGTCCCACAGGCCGGGCATGTTGGTGATGGGGACCGAGTTCGCGACGATCTTGAAGTGCGCTGTGCTGGTCAGAAGGCCGTTCTTCAGCCAGTCCATCTGAGCACGCGAAAGGTACTGGCCCAGCGTGGTGCGCGACGAAGGCAGGCGTTCGCTACGGCAGTCCAGCACGAACACCTCCGCGGTGTCGCCCCACCGCCATTGGCTCCAGAGCAACCCCTGTGGCCCGGGCGCCATCGGCACGTTCTCGACCCATGAGGCCGCCGCGTTGGCCAGCTGTCCCACCGAGATCGTCTGCGGGTTCCAGTCATTGTCGACCTCGTGGTCGTCCCACGTGGCGTACATGCCTGCCTTCGCAAAGCCCTCGCGGTACCCCACCGACTGCATCCACGACGCCCAGCTCGCGCGGTAGTCCGCGCGACTGACGGCCCCGTCGTTGTACGCCATGTCTCCGACGTGAACGACGACCTCGACCTCAGGGTGATCCGCGATGCGTCCGACCGCGTCACGTCGTCCCGTCGCGTTGCCGTTGCAGCTGAGCAGCGCCAACGTCAGCGTCGGCAGCTCCCCGAGCGCGGGTGCCGATTTGAACGCCCCAAGATCCGAGCGTCCGACAAACGCCCCGAGGGCGTCGACGACGAAGAAGCCGTACCGGTAGCTGCGACCCGGCATCAGCCCCGTGATGTCGGCCCGCACATACCCGCCATCGTTGGGGACCAAATCCGCCTCGAACGCGAGCACCACCACTCCCGGGGTCGACGTAGGCTCCCAGACCCTCAAGCGAACCGATGGCAGCCCGCGCGCCCGCGTGATCGCGACCGCGGTGGAGGTCGTCATCGCTCCCGCCCGGACCGCTTCGTCAAACGCGGGGTTGAACAGCACGCCGTCCGCGTCGAAGGCGAGCCCCGCGGGTACGGTCCCCGTGTCGAGCGCGGAGTCGACGCCGGAGTCGTTCGGCGTTTCGACGGGGGTGTCCAGGGGCGTATCGGCAGGCTCGGTGTCCACCGGAGCTTCGACGTCAGAATCCGGAGCGCCCGTGTCGGCCGCGTCCTTGTCCGGATCTTGCGCGTCAGCACACCCAGCGAGTACGGTCGGCGTGACCGCGACCACCGCCCCGGCAGAAAGAACGTCGCGCCTACGCCACATCTCAACCTCCGAACGCAGATCCTACCCCAAGTCCGCGTCGATCCGGTCAGGACGTCGTGTCACGTTCGCAACCAGGCACGCGTCGCCCCGGCGGCGGGCCACCGCGACGAGCTCGCCGCCCTCCATGAGCGCGGATCGACCCGAGAATTCGACGCCGCGCTCCGGCCCCCACGTGTTCGCCGCCGCCAAACCGGCCCCACAGCCTTGTGTCCGCTCACGCCAATACGCGTGGACGTCGAGGCCTTCCTCGATCCAGTTCGTTGGAAACGCGAGCACATCGAGCCGCTGACGCCACGCCCAGAGGAGGAACCGTGGATCGTTGAGGTCCATGCAGATCCCCACCGCGAACGTGCCCGCGTCGGTCTCGAACCGCCGGTAGCCGGAGTCACCCGGCGTCGCCCACGCCCAGTCGGCCTCGAAAAGCAGCGTCTTGCGGTAGCAGAACGCCAGCTCACCTGCGGGGTTGACGACGAGCGCGCTGTTGAACAGCCGGTCCGCATGCCGCTCCGGGAACCCGACCACCAGCCAAGCCCTCGCGAGGCGGGCCTGCGCCGAGGCCCAAGCAAAGGTGGGACCGTCCACCGGCTCCGCCACCGCGTCGATGTCATCCGGACCCGAGAACACGTAGCCAGTAAAGGCCATCTCGGGCAGCACGATCAAGTCGACACCCGACGCTCTCGCCTGGGCCATCTTCGCCTCGACCCTGGCACGAGACGCATTCGGGTCGGCGTACGTCGCCTTGAACTGCACCGCCGCGACGCGCATCGCGCCTCCACCCTCTGCATAGCCGACGTCGCCCGCGCCGTACGCGCCCGTGACGCGCGATGACCGTGCAAAACCGGCCGTCGAGATCGATTCAGCCTGTGACGGCTTGGTCGATGGCGCCGAAGATGCTGTCCCCGTCGGTGCCGAAGACCTCGATCCGCACGTGATCACCGGGCTGCAGGAACCGCGTGGACGGCTTGCCGTTCGCGATGATCTCGCGCATGCGAATCTCGGCGATGCACGAATAGCCCATCGCGGGATCCTCGTTCGACACCGTCCCCGACCCCAAGACCGTACCTGCCGTGTACGCGCGCGTCTTGCAGAGGTGCGCGATCAGCTCATGAAAGCCAAAGTGCATCTCCGGTCCGGCGTTGGCGCGTCCGACCTGGGTACCGTTCCACCACACGTTCATCGGCAGGTGCAGGCGGCCGTCACGCCAAGCCTCCCCGAGCTCGTCAGGCGTCACGGCCACGGGTCCGAACACGCTCGCAGGCTTGCTCTGAAAGAAGCCGAAGCCTTTCGCGAGCTCGTCGGGAATCAAGTTCCGAAGCGTAATGTCATTGACGATCGTCACCAGCCGGATCGACGCGGCGGCCGCGTCTGCCGTCGTCCCGAGCGGCGTATCGCCGAGGATGACGGCGACCTCGGCCTCGAAGTCGTGACCGAACTCAGGGTTGGTGCAAACGATCGGCGCCGACGGATCCAGCAACACACCGCTTCCACCCTGGTAGACGAGCGGATCGGTCCGCAGCGTCGCCGGCGGTTCGGCGTTGCGCGCTTTGCGAACGAGGATGACGTGGTTGAGGTAGGCTGAGCCGTCCACCCACTCGTACGCGCGTGGCAGCACGTTGCGCATCCGCACCGATGTCGCGGGAACCCCGAGCGTCGCGTCCCCTTGCATCGCCGCATACACGCGTCGAAGTGCAGGTTCCACCTCTTCCCAGGCGTCGAGCGCGGCTTGCATCGTCGGCGCGATCTCGGCCACGGCCTGAACCCGCGCCAAGTCCTTGCTGACGACGACGAGCGCACCGTCGCGCGTGCCGTTGTCGATCGTCGCGAGCTTCATCGTGCCTCCGTAGCATCGGCTGGCTAACCGACAGGCAACGCGTCG
>JBEIFN010000172.1:0-5241 GCA_040382435.1 Alphaproteobacteria bacterium | reverse complement strand
CCGTCGGCGGGGGCATCATCCATCTCGGCGCGACCAGCATGGACATCGAGGACAACGTCGACGCGCTCCGCCTGCGGGACGCGCTCGATCTGCTCCTTCCGCGCCTCGAAGCCTTGATGGACGCCACCGCCGCGCGGGTCGAGCAACACGCCGACGACGCGACGATGGCGTTTACGCACTTGCAACCCGCGGAGCCGACGACGGTCGGCTACCGGCTCGCGCAGACCGCGCAGGACCTGCTCGCCGATCACGCCGACCTCGTCCGGATCCGGCAGGGCCTGCGAGGGAAGGGATTCAAGGGCGCGGTGGGGACGTCGGCCTCGTACGGCGAGCTGCTGCTCGGCACCGGACTCGATCCGGCCACCTTCGAGCAAAAGTTGATGGCAAAGCTCGGTCTCCCGGCTTTTACCGCAGCCACGCAGACCGCGCCGCGCAAGCAGGAGTACGTGCTGCTCGCGGCGCTGGCGTCTCTTGGACAGACTTTGTACAAGTTCGGGGCCGATCTTCGTTTGTTGCAAAGCCCGCCGGTCGGCGAGTGGGCCGAGCCGTTCGGCAAGAAGCAGATCGGCTCGAGCGCGATGCCGTTCAAGCGCAACCCCATCCACGCCGAGAACATCGACAGCCTCAGCCGCCAGCTCGCCGCGCTTCCCCGGATCGCATGGGACAACGCCGCACACAACTATCTGGAGCGCACCCTCGACGACTCGGCGAACCGCCGGACGACGCTCCCTGAGGCGTTCCTGCTCGCGGATGAGCTCGTCGGTCGGGCCACGCGGCTGATGGCCGGTCTGGTCGTCGACGCGGGGGCGTCGGCGCGCTTGCTCGCCACCTACGGACCGTTCGCCGCCACCGAGCGCCTGCTGATGCACCTCGCGCGTGCAGGCGCGGACCGGCAGGCGTTCCACGAGGTCATTCGTGAGCACAGCTTGCTCGCGTGGGCTGCGCTCAAGGCCGGGCAGAGCAACCCGCTGCTCGATGCGCTCCCCGTCGATCCGCGCGTGACGGCGTACCTATCGGCCGCGGAGGCGCGTGACCTGCTCGACGCTTCGGCCTACGTCGGCGATGCGCCGGCGCGCGCTCGGGCCGTCGCCGCCGATGTTCGCGCCGCGCTTGCGGCAAGGAGCCTCGCATGACCCCCGATGTGCCCGAGTGGCTGTCTGCTGCGTTGGGATCGACCCTCCACGAGACGTCGCTGCAGGGGCAAGGGGCGCTGTACCGCGGCAAAGTCCGCGACGTGTACCGTCGTGACGGCGAGGTGCTGTTGGTCGCGACCGATCGTCTATCGGCGTTCGACCGTGTCATTGCGACCATTCCGTACAAAGGGCAGGTGCTGAACCAGCTCGCGGGGTGGTGGTTCGCGCAGACGGCGGATCTGGTCGGTAGCCACGTGATCGACTTCCCCGACCCCAACGTCACCCGCGGACGCGAAGCCCAGGCGCTCCCCGTGGAGGTCGTGGTGCGCGGCTACATCACGGGCGTCACCGACACCGCGCTGTGGACCCTGTACGCCGCGGGCGTCGAGCGCCCTTACGGACTCGACCTCCCTAGCGGACTTCGCAAGAACGATCGCCTTCCTAGCCCGGTGATCACGCCGACGACCAAGGGCGAGGCCGGTCAGCACGACGAGCGCCTGACCTCCGAAGAGGTGGTGTCGCGAGGGCTGGTCGACGCTGCGCTGTGGGCCAAGGTGTGCGATGCGGCCTTGGCCGTCTTCGCGCGCGGTCAGGCGCTCGCCGCGAAGGCGGGGCTGCTCCTCGTCGACACCAAGTACGAGTTCGGACTGATCGACGGGCAGCTCTGCTTGATCGACGAGATCCACACGCCCGACAGCTCGCGGTTTTGGTTCGCCGACTCATACGAAGCAGCGCACGCCGCGGGTGATGAGCCCGAGAGCCTCGACAAGGAGTTCGTCCGCCGCTGGCTCAAGTCGGTGGGCTATGGAGGCGAGGGGCCGGTGCCGGAGATGCCCGACGACATTCGGTTGGAGCTCGCTCGCCGGTACTTGCGGACGTACGAGACGTTGACGGGGACGTCGTTCTCGCCAGCGCCATGGCCAACGGAGCCGCGCATCGCAGCGGCGCTCGCAGGGGGTGTCTCGTGACGGACGTTTGGCACGAGCTCGACGACCGCTTCGACCGTCCGAACGAAGCGTGCGGTGTGGTCGGGATCTGGTCGCGTCGTGACCGCCCGGCCGACGTGGCGAGGCTTGCGTTCTTCTGTCTGTACGCGTTGCAGCATCGCGGGCAGGAGTCGGCGGGTATCGCGACGTGTGACGGCCACAACCTGCACCACCACCGCGGGATGGGGCTCGTCAGCCAAGCGTTCCACGAGAACGATCTGGCACCGCTCAAAGGCCACTTCGCGATCGGGCACAACCGCTACAGCACGACCGGTTCCTCGTCGTTGAGCAATGCGCAACCCTACGTGCTTCAAACGCTTCACGGGCCGATGGCCGTCGGGCATAACGGCAACCTCACCAACGCAGCGGCGATGCGGCGTCACCTGATGGAGCGCGGCGTCGGCCTCGCCTCCAGCTCCGACACCGAGGCGATCGCGCAGTTCCTCGCGATGCCGCCGGCGTTCACGCATCACTCCGAGCCGGCTTGGGAGAAGCGCTTTCAGGCGTTGATGGACGTCGCCGAGGGCGCGTACAGCTTGGTCGTCCTCACCAAGGACGCCTTGTACGCGATGCGCGACCCGCTGGGGATGCGTCCGCTGTGCATCGGGACGCTCAAGGAAGACGGTGAGGTCCGCGCTTGGCTAGTGGCGAGCGAATCGAGCGCGCTGTTGACCGTCGGCGCGCGGGTGGTCCGCGAGCTCGAGCCCGGCGAGATCGTCCGCATCGACGACGACGGCTTCACGACCGTGAACGATCCGAGCAAGGTGGCCAAGAAGAAGGGCGCGCTCTGCATCTTCGAGTACGTCTACTTCGCCCGCCCCGACTCTCGGATCAACGACCAGAACGTGCAAGTCGTGCGCAGCCGGATGGGGACGCAGCTCGCGCGGGAGGCGCCTGCGGACGCGGATCTCGTGTTCGCGGTCCCCGACAGCTCGGTGCCGTCCGCGATGGCGTACGCCGAGCACCTCGGGCTGCCGTACCGCGAAGCCTTGATCAAGAACCGCTACATCGGCCGCACGTTCATCCAGCCCACCGAGTCGCTTCGCAAGAACAGCGTGCGGCTCAAGTTCAACGCCGTCCGCGAGATCCTCGAGGGCAAGCGGGTGGTGATGATCGACGACTCGATCGTCCGTGGGACCACGATGGGGCCGCTGGTTCGCCTCGTTCGCGAGGCCGGGAAGGCGGCCGAGGTCCACGTGCGGATCGCCAGCCCGCCGATCGCGCACCCGTGCTTCATGGGGGTGGACCTTGCGAGCCACGAGCAGCTGATCGCGCATCGGATGACGCTGGAGCAGATCCGGCAACACGTCGGCGCCGATAGCCTCGCCTACCTCAGCGTCGACGGCCTGCACGCCGCGGTCGAGGAGGGCCTCCCGGCCTCGCGGGGCCACTGCGCTGCGTGCTTCACCGGGAAGTATCCGGTCGACGTCGCCGCCTGCCTCGACCCGTCGTCGGACGCTAAGCTCGCGTTCGAGGCGGGCAGCCGGGGGGCGCGTCGATGAAGCGCACCGTCTTGGTGCTCGGCTCGGGCGGCCGCGAACACGCGCTCGCCTGGAAGTTGTCGCAGTCGCCCACGGTCGGACGCGTCGTCGTCGCGCCCGGCAACGCAGGCTGGGCCGATCGCGTCGCCATCGACCCCAAGGACACTGCGGCTGTCGTGGATCTGGCCCGTTCCTTGCGCGCGGACCTCGTGATGGTCGGTCCTGAAGATCCGCTGGCCGCCGGGGTCGTGGACGCGCTCGACGCCGTCGGGATTCCGGCGTTCGGTCCGCGGGCCGCACCCGCGCAGCTCGAGGCGAGCAAGGCGCACAGCAAGGCTGTCATGGACGCGTCGGGCGTGCCGACCGCCGCCTGGGGCCGCTTCACCGACGCCGCCACCGCTTCGGCGTGGGTCGACGCGCAGCCGTTTCGCGTCGTCGTCAAGGCGAGCGGCTTGGCCGCGGGCAAGGGGGTCGTCGTCTGTGAGGACGCCGCCGAGGCGCACGCAGCGATCGCAGGCATGCTGGAGGGCGGCGCGCTCGGCGACGCGGGGGCTGAGGTCGTCGTCGAGGAGCGGCTCGAAGGCGAGGAGGCGAGCCTGCTCGCGTTCTGCGATGGCGAGCGCTACGCCGTGATGCCTGCGGCGCAGGACCACAAGCGGGTCGGTGAGGGCGATACCGGGCCGAACACGGGCGGCATGGGGGCGTATGCGCCGGCACCCGTCGCTGCTGGGCAAGAGGACGCCCTCGCCGAGATCGCGATCGCGCCGATCTTGGCCGAGATGCGCCGTCGCGGCACGCCCTTCCGGGGCGTGTTGTACGCGGGCCTGATGCTCACCCCACACGGGGTGCGCGTGTTGGAGTACAACGTTCGCTTTGGCGATCCGGAGACGCAGATCCTGCTGCCCCTCCTCGCCACGCCGCTCGACGAGGTGTTGCTGGCGTGCGCGTTGGGTCAGCTCGATCCCGCCGCGGTGAAGTGGCACGATCTGCACGCTGCGACCGTGATCGCGGCGGCTGACGGCTACCCCGCGACGGTGCGCAAGGGCGATGTCATCGACGGCCTCGGTGACGTTCCGCCTGAGGTGACGGTGTTTCACGCGGGTACCTCGCAGACCGACGCAGGCGTGGTGACGGCCGGCGGCCGCGTCCTCGCGATCACCTCCACAGGTACGACCCTGCGAGAGGCCCTGGAGCGCGCGTACGGCGGGCTCGGCAAGATCCACTATGCAGGCATGCATGCGCGGCGGGACATCGGTTACCGCGCGCTCGCACGGGAGGCGTGATGACGGGCGAAGGCGGGGCGTACAAGGCGGCGGGCGTCGACATCGCGGCGGGCAACCTCGCGGTCAAGTTGATGAAGGCGGCGGTCGAATCCACCCACGGGCCTCGCGTGCTCGGCGGTCTCGGCTCGTTCGGTGGCATGTACGATGCGCGCTTCCTGCGCGAGATGGACGAGCCCATCCTGGTCGCCAGCACCGACGGTGTCGGCACCAAGACCAAGGTCGCCGCTGCGCTCGGGCGGTACGACAGCGTCGGCATGGACATCGTGAACCACTGCATCGACGACATCCTCGTGCAAGGCGCCGTCCCGCTGATGTTCCTCGACTACGTCGCGGCGTCCAAGCTCGATCCGCAGATGGT
>JBEIFN010000171.1:0-5242 GCA_040382435.1 Alphaproteobacteria bacterium | reverse complement strand
TGCCATCGAGGCCGCCACCCTCGCCGACGCCGAGTTCGTCACCGCCGTGGTGCCCTACTTTCCCAGCGCGCGGCAAGACAAGCGCAAGGGGCGCACCCGCGAGGGCATCAGCGCCGGCCTGTTCGCCCGCTGCTTGCAGGCCGCTGGCGCACACCGCGTCATCGCGCTCGAGATCCACAATGAAGCGATCGGGGGCATGTTCGACCCTTGGCGCTGCCGCCTCGAAAACCTGTTCCTCCAGCCCGCGCTGACGCCCTGGCTGCTGCAACGGGGTCTGCAAGGGGACATGGTCGCGGCCCCCGACGTCGGCGGGCTCGAGCGCGCCCGGTTCTACGCCGAAGCATTGGGCACGGGGCTAGCCGTCATCAGCAAGGTCCGCGATTACCGCACCGCCAACCGCGTGATGCACAGCACGCTGATCGGCGACGTCGCCGGCAAGGACATCCTCCTCGTGGACGACATCATCGACACGGCCGGGAGCGTGGTCGCCGCCGTCGAGGAGCTGAAGGCCGGAGGCGCCGCCAACATCACCGTGACCTGCGCCCACCCCGTGTTCTCGCCGCCCGCGTGGGACCGGCTCGGCGGCTTGGCGTCCAAGGCCGAGCAAGAAGGCTGGCGCTTCCGCGTCGTCGGGACCAACGCGGTCCACCACGCCGATGCCCCCGCTTGGTACGAGACGTTCGACATCGCGCCGCTGCTGGCCCGCGTGCTGACCTCAGTCAACACCCGCGCCAGCGTCACCGGCGTTCAGGGCGGCTGAAGACGCTCAGCGCGCGTACAGGACGTAGCCGGCCTCGTGGTACGAAGCCGCCGCACCGGCACCGCGCCACCCCGCGCCCGCCGTGATCGCCGACGTGCCGAGGTAGAGCGGCCCCCCTGCTGCGGCGTCCGCACCTGCGAGCGCCCAGAGGGTTCCCGGGACGTCGAAGGTCCCCCAGTTCGCCGCCGGCAGGGCGTCGAGCGTGTCCGTTGTGAACGCCAACGAGACGAAGCCTGGCTGCACGCCGTGGATGACGCCGCACAGTGTCACGAAGTCAACCGGCGACAGCCCGCCCGTCCACGGGTTGACCGCCCGCAACGCGCCCGCGACACGCACCCCCGCATAGGACGCCGTCGGCCCGAGCGACGCAGGCCATTGGAAGGCGTACGGCGCATACGGCTCGGGGGCCTCGTCGCGGCAGGCCTCGAGGACCTCCCGCATCGTCAAGCCCGCGACGGGCTCGTCGAGCGCGAGCGCAGCCCAAGCGCCGGCTTGCGGGCCCGAGGTGGCGCGGATCAGCAGCTCATCGAAGCCACGAAGGTGATCGAACGCAGGCTCCCACACGCCCTCCGAGGCTCCGGGCGCACCCGTGGCCTGCCCGAGCGACCAGGTCCCCTGACCGAGATCGTGATCGGCTCCCGACGTCGCGAGCAGACGCGTCCAACCGCCGCCGGCGACCTGCTGCTCGCACGAGGCCGACCACGGGGTCCCGCCATCGTCGAGCGTCACCACCGCCGACGTCATCGACCCCACCGCAGCGACATCGGCGCACGACGCGCGCGTCGCCGTCGACAGCTGGAGCGCCGTCGGCGCCGACCAAGTGCCCCACCCATAGCCGTCGTTCATCCGGACTTCGCAGATCCACTCCTCACCCAAGTTGACGAACGAGGCGGGGAGCACGAGCGCGTTCGGCGGCGCGCCGCCCGCCCCGTACTCGTCGGCCGTCGGCCGGGTCCGCCGCCAGCGGAGCTGGTAGTTGACGGTGTCGCCGTCAACATCGGTGCTCGCCGTCGTGCGCGTGCACGTGATGTCGTCCACCCGCACCACCGGGACCGCAGGCGTGATCTGCAGCGTCGGCACCGAGGGCAGACTGTTCTGGACGATCACCGTGGTCGTCTGACGCACGCTGCTGCTCAGCGAGCCATCGCTCGCCACCGCCGTCACCCACACCGAATCGCCGCGAACGAACGACCCCGCCGCGAGCGTGGTGCTCGCACCGGTCTGAACCGCCACGCCGTTGACGAAGAAGGTCCAAACCACCGTCACCGGATCGCCGTCGGGGTCCACGCTCGCCCCACCCGAGACGCTCAACGAGGACGTCGCGTACAGCGTGTCGGGGGTGAGCGTGACCGCGCCGGGCCGCGCCGGGGCAGAGTTGATCGCAGTGATCGGCCCGAGCGCGAACACCGCCCCCGAGACGTAGCCGTCGCTGGGGGTCAGCAGCGCGCGGATGACATCGCCACGACCGAAGGAGTTGCCGTCGAGCGTGGGCGCGGTCGAGACGACGACGCCGTTGACCTCCCAGCCCACCGTCCACGACACGGGATCGCCGTCGGGGTCGGTCGTCTGGATCGACGAGATGCTGACCGTGTCCGTCTCGCGCGGGCCCGCCGAGCTGAGCGAGGCTGCCTGAATGGTCGGCGGCGCGTTGCCAGCCACCGCCGAGCTCGACGACACCGCGTTCCCTTCGTCCTCGCCGTCGTAGCCCGTCGCGGTGCACAGCACGACGTCGTTGCGCGTGACCGAGCTGGTGGGCAGGGTTGAGGACGAGGTGACACCAACGCCGTTGACGAACCACGTGTAGCGCACCACCACCGCGTCGCCGTCGACATCCGAGAGCCCGGATGCGACGCAGGTCAGGTCACCCGACAACCGGTTGAACGTCGTGGGCGTAAACGACACGCTCTCGACCACCGGGGGCGTGTTGACCGAGCGGATCGTGTCGGATGCCAGCGCCAAGCTCGACTCGATCCCGTCGTTCGCCGTCACCACGACCTGGATGTCGGTGTTCTTCCCAAACGCGCTCTCGGGCAACGTCGCCGCGTCGAGGCCCGTGACGGCCACGCCGTCGAGCTTCCACGTATAGGACCACGTCAAGGCGTCGCCGTCGCCGTCCGTCCCCGCAACCGTCGCGAGCACCGCGTCGAGCGTCGTGGGGTCTTCGGGGCTGAGCGTGACCGACGTCACGACCGGGCGACTGTTGACCACGGTGACGGTGTTCGTCGACAGCGTGATCTGCGCCTCACCATCCGAGATGTCGACCTCGGCCCGAACGGTGTCGCCCCGTGAGAACAGCGTGCCGTCGATCCGGGTCGCGCTGCTGACGAGCGTGCCGTTGACGTACCAGCGGTAGACGTAGGTCAGCGGGTCGAGATCGGCGTCGGTCACGCCGTTGAACACCACGCCCACGCTCGTCGTCTCGACCGGGTTGAGCCGATCGAGCGTCGCCGTGCCGCCCACCGGCGCGCTGTTGAGCACCGTCACCGCGTTGCTCAGCACCGCTGGGCCCGTGCTCGAACCGTCGAACGGGGTGACCTGGCAGGTGATGACGTCGCCCTTACCAAAGCGCGTGCCGTTGATCGTGCTGGTCGCCGCGTCAGCGACGCCGTCAACGTACCAGCGGTACTGGTAGCCCGGCGGGTCACCGTCCACGTCGAACCACCCCGAGGGCACACACGTCAGCGTCGTGCTCTCGTAGGCGACCGTCGGCGTGATCGCGGCCGACGTCATCGAGGGGGGCGTGTTGTTGACCCGGATCGTCGCGCTCGCGACAGGCAGGCTGCTGGTCTCACCGTCGTTGGCCGTGGCCACCACGTAGATCGTGTCGCCGCTGCCATAGAACGTCGGGGCGAGCGAGGCGGTGGCTCCCGACTGAACCGAGACCCCGTTGACGTACCAGACATACGTCCATGTCAGCGCGTCCCCGTCGACGTCGGACCCGAACGGCGTGGCGGCGACGGGATCGCCCACGGCCGGCGCGGACGGCGTCAGACCGACCGTCTGGGCCGAAGGTGCCGTGTTGAGCGCGACGACGATGTTCGAGCTGACGGACGTGCCCTCTTCGGTGCCGTCGAAGGGGGTGACGACGACCTGGATGGTGTTGCCCTTGTTGAACGAGGCCGCTGTCAGCGTCGACGCGGTCCCGACGGTGACGCCGTTGACCTTCCAGGCGTACCGGTAGGTCACGAGATCGTAGTCGACGTCGCCCGCCCCCGTGGTCGAGACCGTCAGCGTGCTCGCCTCGGTGGGACCACTCGGGCTGATCGTCGCCGGGCCCATGTACGGCGGCGTGTTCAGGATCGTGATCGGCGTGCTCTCGACCACCGGGCCGAGCCCGTTCAGGTAGCCATCCGAAGCCGCCACAGCGCAGGTGACCACATCCCCCTTGCGGAACCGCAGCCCGTTGATCGTGGGGTTCTCGGTCGCGTACAGTCCGTTGACCCGCCAGAGGTAGAAGATCTCGACGAGATCGCCCTCAGGGTCGGTCGCGGGACCGGGAAGGCAGGTCAGGGTGGAGGTCTCGTAGGCGACGAGCGGCGTGACCGTCACGTAGGGGATGGTCGGCGCGAGGTTGCCGATCCGCACCGTCTCTGAGCTGACCGGCCCAACGGTCACGAACGGGTCCGACACGCTCACCGAGGCAAAAACCTCGCTGTCACGCGCAAAGAAGCTCGGATCGAGGGTCTCGCCGGTGACCGGCACCACGGACCCATCGACCGTCCAGGTGATGGCCGGCGTCAACGCATCGCCGTCCGCATCCTCGGCGTACCAAGTGACCGTCAGCACATCGTCACCGAGCGGGTTGGTCGGCGTGATCTGCACGTCACCGAGCACGGGGAGCGCGTTGCCGACGCTGACCGGATCGGAGGTCACCGAGGCGCCATCGACCAGTCCGTCGTTCGGAGTGGCCACGGCGACCACCTCCTGCCCTTGCGCGAGCAGGCCGCCGGGGAACACGGTGCCGGTGCGGCCGCTGTCGACCCCATCGACCCACCAACGCACCGTCACGGCGACGGGATCGGAGTCTGCGTCCGACGCAAGGCCGAGCACCGCCGTCAGGTCGTCTTGCGTACCGGGAACGGTGGGGCTGATCACCACCGAGACGAGCGAAGGCGGCGCGTTGCCAACGAGGACCGCGCCCGATGTCACCGGCGAAGCCGAGGCGGTGCCGTCGCTGGCCGTGCCAACGCACCGGAGCACATCGCCGCGCGCGAAGGTCGGCGCGAACAAGGTAGGCCCTGCACCGACGCCCACGCCGTTGACCACCCAGCTGTACGTCCACGTCACGGCGTCGCCGTCGACGTCGGTGCTCCCAGAGCCCATACACGTCGCGCCACTCCGCACCGTCAGGTCGGCGGGGGTGAGCGCAACCGTACCGCTCGTCGGCGCGGTATTGCGCACGACGACCTGCACCGGCGTGCATCCCGCCCCGTACGCGAACCCGTCGAACGGGCGCGCCTCGACCGTCAGGGCGTCGCCGCG
>JBEIFN010000170.1:0-5269 GCA_040382435.1 Alphaproteobacteria bacterium | reverse complement strand
TCGGCGCGATGGTCGCGGTCATGGGGGGCGTGGACGCCATCGTGTTCAACGTCGGGAGCTCGTCGCTCAAGGCCGACGTCGTCGAGACCAACTCGGGCAGGACGTGCGCGTCGGCGCGCGTCGAGCGCGTCGGAGGGGCGGCGACGGTTCGGCTCGACGGCGCGCCCGCCTCGGCGTGCGCGGCAGCTGATCATGCCGAGGCGTTGGCTGCGGTCACCGGCTTCCTCGATGCGGCGGGGCCGTTCGACGCTGTCGGGCACCGCGTCGCCCACGGGGGCGACCGCTTCAAGGCACCCGCACTTCTCGATGAGGCCGCGGTCGCCGACGTCGACGCGCTGGCGGCGATCGCGCCGTTGCACGTGCCGCCCGCCGTCGCGACGATCCGCGCCGCGCGCGCGCGGTGGCCCGACCTGCCGCATTGGGGCGTGTTCGACACCGCCTTTCATGCGACGCTCCCACCTCGCGCCCAGACCTACGCCCTCGACGCCGCGACCGCGCAGGCACACGGGATCCGACGCTACGGCTTTCACGGCACCAGCCACAGCTACGTCGCCGCGCTCGCCGCGACCTTTCTCAAGGCCGACCTGCGCGCGCTCAGGATCGTGAGCTGCCACCTCGGGAACGGTGCGAGCGTCACGGCCATTGAGCAGGGACGAAGCGTCGAGACCTCGATGGGGATGACGCCCTTGGAGGGGCTGGTGATGGGGACGCGCTGCGGCGACCTCGATCCCGGCGTGATCCTGCACCTGCTCCGATCGGGCCTGGGGGTCGACGAGGTCGACGATCTGCTCAACCGCCGATCGGGCCTGGCAGGGTTGTCCGGCACCGGAGGCGACCTGCGCGACATCGAGGAGCGCGCCGCGGCGGGAGACGACGCGTGCCGACGGGCGTTGCAGGTCTTCACCCATCGCCTGCGCAAGCACATCGGCGCGATGGTTGCGGTCATGGGGGGCGTGGACGCCATCGTGTTCACCGCCGGCATCGGGGAGAACAGCGCGGTGGTGCGCGAACGGGCGACGCAACGCCTGGAGTTCCTCGGTGCGATCCTCGACGAGGACCGCAACCGCGACGTCCGCCTCTCCGACGCTGCCCCCGTCGCGGCCTTCCACGCGGAGCACAGCCGCGTCGCGCTCCTCGCGGTGCGCACCGACGAGAGCCGGGCGATCGCCGAGCAGATCGCCGCGGCCATGGCCGAACGAGCGACCGAACGCTCCTCGCGGGGCATTCCCATCGCGGTGAGCGCGCGACACGTCCACCTGACCCGCGCCGCGGTCGACGTCCTGTTCGGGCAGGGCCACGCGCTGACGCCCCGCGCTCCACTGTCGCAACCCGGCCAGTTCGCGTGCGAGGAGCAGGTCGACATCATCGGTCCGAAGCGGACGATCGAGCGGGTCCGCGTGCTCGGCCCCGAGCGCCCCGCCTGCCAGATCGAGGTGAGCAGGACGGACGAGTTCTTCTTGGGGCTGGATGCGCCGGTGCGCGCCAGCGGCGATGTCCGCGGCAGTCCGGGCGTCACGCTGCGCGGACCTGCTGGGACCGTCACCGTCCCTGAGGGCGTGATCTGCGCCTGGCGCCACATCCACATGCACCCCGATGACGCCACGCACTTCGGCGTCGCCGACAAGGATGTCGTCGAGGTCGAGGTGTGCGGCGGCCCGCGGCGGCTCACGTTCGGTGACGTCCTCGTCCGCGTCCACCCCGAGTTCCGGCTCGAAATGCACGTCGACACCGACGAGGCGAACGCGGCCGAGCTGATGCCGGGCGCCGAGGGCGAGCTCGCCGGGACGGGCGGCGAGGCGAGGGTGCTTCGGAAGGTCCGATAGGGTCACCGCGTCACGTTCCGTCGCGCGATCGGGCGACGGGTTAGGGCGACTCGGGAGGCGTCATGCGGCTCGTCGTCGCCGAAAAGCCGTCGGTCGCGCGCGATCTCGCGAGCGTCGTTGGGCGTTTTCGGTCGGGAGAGGGCTGTCTCGTCTCCGACGACGTCGTGATCACTTGGTGCGTCGGCCACCTCGTCGAGCTCGAAGATCCCGCGCACTACGACCCCGCGTGGAAGGCGTGGCGACTCGAGACGCTGCCGATGATCCCCCAGACCTTCGCCTTGCGCCCGCGCGACGGTGCGCGCGACCAATGGGCCGTGGTCAAGCGACTCCTCAAGGACAAGGCGTTCCGAGAGGTCATCAACGCGTGCGACGCCGGCCGTGAGGGCGAGCACATTTTCCGTACCTGCTACGAGGCCGCCGGATGCAAGAAGCCCGTGCTGCGCTTCTGGGCGTCGTCGCTCACCGAAGAGGCGGTGCGCACCGCGTGGGCCAAGCTGGTCCCCGCGTCTCGTTACGACGGACTCGCCGACGCCGCGCGCTGCCGGGCCGAGGCGGACTGGCTCGTCGGCCTCAACGCCACACGGGCGCTCACCTGCCTCACGCGGCAAGGCGGCGGCGACGCGTTGTGGTCGCTCGGGCGCGTCCAAACGCCCACCCTCGCGATGATCGCCACGCGAGACCGGGCCATCGCCGCGTTCCAGCCCGAGGCGTATTGGACGGTCTCCGCGACGCTGCGCGCCGAGGTCGACGGCCAGTCCGCGACGTGGAAGGCGACGTGGCTGCGCGCCGAGGGGCTGGCCGACTCGGGGCGCCGTCCCAAGGAGTCGCCCGAGGCCGACGCCGACGCCGACACCGAGGCCGCCCACGCGGAACGCCTCGGTTCCGCCGCTGATGCCGAGGCCGTCGTCGCCGCACTCAGCGGGCGCGCCGGCAAGGTCGAGCGCGCCGATCGCACGCGCAAGACCGAGCGCCCGCCGCTCCTCTACGATCTCACGGCGCTCCAACGTCGCGCGAACCAGCGGTACGGCTTGAGCGCGGCGCAGACGCTCGAGATCGCGCAAGCCCTGTACGAACGGCACAAGTTGATCACGTACCCCAGAACCGACGCGCGCCATCTCACCGAGGATCAGGTCGGTGAGCTGCCCGGGATCCTGCGCGGTGTGGCCGGCGTCCCCGTCTACCGTCCGTTCTGCGAGGCGCTCCTCGCGGGTCCGATCCGACCGGGCAAGCGCGTCGTCGACAACGCCGAGGTCGGCGATCACCACGCGATCCTCCCGACCGGACGCGTCCCCGATCCCGCGCGGCTCACGGTGGACGAGAAGCGCGTCTACGACCTCGTCGTGCGTCGTCTTTTGGCCGTGCTGTCGCCTGACGCCGTCTTCGACCTCACGACGCTCGTCGTTGGCGTGCCCGTCGCGCCCGACGCGCTGCTGCCCGACGGCGTCGCGGGGCCGCTGTGGCTTCGTGCGCGAGGCCGCGTGCAGCAACAGGCCGGGTGGCGCGCGGTCGACCCCCCGGGGGCAAGCCGCGACGTCGAGCTGCCCCGCGTCGAGGTCGGCGACGTCGCCGCCGTGGTCGACGCGGCGTCGCGCGCAGGCGAGACGAAGCCGCCCCGGCCGATGGACGACGCCGCGCTGCTACTCGCGATGGAGAACGCTGGGCGCGAGCTCGACGAGAAGGAGCTCGCCCGGGCGATGCGCCACAGCGGCCTCGGCACGCCCGCGACGCGGGCGGCCGTCCTCCAGACGCTCCTCGATCGTGGCTACGTCGTTCGCAAGGGGCGCGAGCTTCGCGTCACCGACAAGGGCTTCGCGTTGCTCGACAGCTGCCCCGTCGACGACCTGAAAAGCGCGGTCATCACGGGCCGCTGGGAACAGCGACTGGCGGAGATCGCCGAGGGCAGGGAAGCCCGCGAACGGTTCATGAACGACGTCGGGGGCTACGTCCACAGCATCGTCGACGCGATCCGGGGGGCGTCGTTGCCTGCGGCGGCGCTGGTGCGGGAACGCGAGGAAGGCCCGTCGCTCGGCGCGTGCCCACGATGCGGCCAGCCCGTCCGAAAGCGCGGTCCCGTCTACGCCTGCGACACCGGCAGGAGCTGCCCGTTCGTGGTGTTCGGCACCATGGCGAAGAAGACGGTGGGGCTCAAGCTCGTCAAGGAGCTGCTCAAGAACGGCACCACCGCTGTCGTTGAGGGATTCACGAGCAAAGCGGGGAAGCCCTTCTCGGCCGCGATCACCGTCGGGCCAGACGGTAAGGCGACCTTCGTGTTCCCCGAGCGGTCGGCGGCCTCCGCGCAACCGCATGACGATGCGACCGCGGCGCCCGCGCGCTCGTCCACGCCCAAGGCCGCTGCGCCCCCCTCGCGGACGTCGCCCAAGCTGCCGGCGACCCCCGAGGGGATGGCGTGCCCCGAATGTCACCGCGGCACGCTGGTCGCGGGGCGTTCGGCCTGGGGATGCAGCCGTTGGCGCGAAGGCTGCGTGTTCCGTGTGGGGTTCCCGACAGCGGGCGGCCCCACTCCGACCGAGATCGCGGCGCGTCTGCAGCCGACACCGCCTTCGCGCGGTGGATGAGGTAGACTCGCGCGAGGAGGTCGAATGGCCATCGACGTCAGCGAGATCCACCGTCAGCAGGTCGCCTACTTCGAGTCCGGCGCGACGTTGCCACGCGCCTTCCGCCTCGACCGGCTCAAGGCGTTCCAAGCGGCCGTCGCCAAGCGCGAGAAGGCGATCGCCGAGGCACTCCACGCCGACCTACGCAAGAACGAGCTCGAGTCCTACGCGATGGAGACGTCGATGGTCCTCGGCGACTGCCGCCACGCGATCGGCTCACTCGACGCCTGGATGGCGCCGGCGCGCAGCTTGCCGCCGGTCGTCGCGATGCCCTCGGTGAGCCGCGTCCACCCCCAGCCGATCGGGCCGTCACTCGTACTCGGGGCGTGGAACTACCCGTTTCAGCTCGGCGTGCAGCCGCTCGTCGGCGCGATCGCGGCGGGATGTCCGGTCACGCTCAAGCCGAGCGAGCTGTCGCCCGCGACGAGCGCGCTGATCGCAGAGCTGGTCGGCGCCACCTTCTCCCCCGAGCACATCGCGTGCGTCGAGGGTGGGATCGAAGAGAGTCAGGCGCTGCTCAAGCTGCCTTGGGCGCACTTCTTCTACACGGGCGGCACCAACGTCGGGCGGCTCGTCGCGCACGCCGCGGCCGAGCATCTCGCGCGCTGCACGCTGGAGCTGGGTGGCAAAAGCCCGGCCATCATCGCCCCCTCGGCGAACCTCGACAGTACGGCGATGCGCCTCGCGTGGGGCAAGTGGTCCAACGCTGGCCAAACCTGCATCGCGCCCGACTACGTCCTCATCCCGCGCGCCCAGACCGAGGCCTTCATCGCCGCCTTCGAAGCCGTCGTCCGCCGCTTCTACCCGACGCTCGCCTCGAACCCCGACTAC
>JBEIFN010000169.1:0-5269 GCA_040382435.1 Alphaproteobacteria bacterium | reverse complement strand
TGCCGCAGTACTCCTCGGAGGTGCAGGTCGCGTTGCACCCATCGCGGCTGACGTTGTTCGCGTCGTCACAGACCTCGCCGGCGTCGAGCGCACCGTTGCCGCACAGCGACCCCGTCGGCGCGGCACCGCAAGCAGAGACCGCAAGCCAGATCCCAAAAGTCGCGAGGTGGTGTGGCCGCATCGAACCCCCAAAGCCCTGCGAGGGTACCCGAGTCGGGGGCGCTCGTCGACGGGTCGCCGAGCAAGCCACGATCCGCTACGGGACACGCCCCACCGGAGCCCCGATGCGACCCCGCGTAAAGATCTGCTGCATCCTCGACGAGACCGAGGCCACCATGGCGGTCGACGCCGGCGCCGACTGTGTCGGACTCGTCGGACCCGGGCTTTCTGGGCCAGAAGTCCGCGACGAGGACACCATCGCCCGCATCGCCAAGGCGCTGCCTCCCCCCGTCGGCGGCGTGCTCCTCACCCGCGAGACCCACCCGGTTGCGTTGGTCGAACAGGTCCGGCGCTGCGCGACGCCGTGGGTCCAGATCTGCGACGACGCATCACCCGACGCCTGGTCGGCCTTGCGCGCGGCGCTGCCCAACGTGCGCATCCTGCAGGTCGTTCACGTGCACGGACCTGCGGCCATCGACCAAGCGCGCACGATCGCGCCGTTCGTCGACGCCATCCTGCTCGATTCAGGGACGCCCACCGGCCCCAACCCCGTGTTCGGAGGCACGGGCCGGACCCACGACTGGTCGATCAGCCGCGCGATCGTGCAGACCTGCGGGCGCCCGGTCTTCCTCGCAGGTGGCCTACGACCCGAGAACGTCGCCCAAGCCTGGCACACCGTCCGTCCCTTTGGTCTCGACCTGTGCAGCGGCGTGCGCGTGGGGGGTCGACTCGACGCGGGGCGGCTGCGCGCGTACTTCGAAGCGGTCGCGCAGCTGACCTAACGCCATGACGGGGGCCGGTGCCGCGGGATACGCAGCACCTCTTGTCCGAGGATGCCGCGCATGACCGAGACGATGTGGGCGTTGACCTTCGACCGGCGCCGGGAACAATGGGCGTGCAGCACCGGGATGGTCAAGGAGCGCATCCCGCGGCCCGTCCTCGATGAGGCCCACGATCCGCTCGACGCGAGCCGCGTGCTCGTCAAGGTCCACTACGCCGGCTTCTGCGGTTCGGACCGCGGCATCTGGTGGCGCAAGGCGTTCGGGGACATGGTGCATGCCTCCCTGAACGAGGACGGCGCCGAGCGACGCGTGTTCGGACACGAGCTGCTCGGCGAGATCGTGACTGTCGGCAGCCGCGTGCACGCCAAGTACGGCTACGCCCCCGGAGACGTCGTCAGCACCGAGTCGCACATCGTCTGCGGCGCGTGCGTGCCGTGCCGCCTCGGCCAAGCCCACGTGTGCGAGCGCGACCGCATCATCGGGATCAGCACCGACGGCTGCTTCGCCGAATACGTCAAGCTCCCCGCCAAGGCGCTCTGGCGCACCGACGTCACCAAGATCCGTCCCGAGGTGGCCGCCGTCCAGGAGCCGTTCGGAAACGCCGTCCACGCTTGCCAGGTCGCCGACCTCCGCGGGCGCAGTGTCGCGGTGCTCGGCACCGGAACGATCGGGCTGTTCGCCATCCTCATCGCGCGCGGCATGGGGGCGCGACAGGTCATCGGCGTCGATCCCGATCCCCACCACCGCGCGCTGGCCACCAAGCTCGGATGTGACGTCGTCCTCGCGCCCGCAGCGCCCGTCGCTGGGGCCACGCACCGCTCCGATCCCGCGCTGCGCGAGGCGATCCTCGCCGCGACCGACGGCCACGGCGTCGACGTCGCGATGGAGATGGCGGGTCACCCGTCCAGCACGAACAACGCCCTCAAGATCGTCCGGCGCGGCGGAGACGTCGTCCTGTTCGGCGTGCAGAACGGCGACCTCGTCCTCGAGGACGCGCACCGCGTGATCATGAACGGCCTCAACCTGCACGGCGTCGTCGGCCGACGGATCTTCGACACGTGGCACAAGGTCCGCGGCCTGCTCGAAGCGCGCGACAACGGCATTCAAGACGCGGTGTGGGAGGTCATCCTCAACAGGGGCGACGACACCGTGGTCGACATCGGCGACTGGGAGCGCGAGCGCTTCGAAGCCCAGATCCAGCGGCACCCCAAGGTGGTCATCCGGTTCGCGTCGCCCGCCTGAGACCGCGTCGACTCAACCGACGCGCGCCTCGCCCTCGCCCTTGCCAATCGCCTTGCGCGCCGCCGCGATCGCGTCGGTGGCGTAGTGCCCCTCGACCGTGAGCGTGACGGTGACCGTCATCGGGACGGACGGCCGGTCGGCGTCGAACGCCGACGTCAGGTCGGTGTCGACCGCCGCATCGACCTTGCCGAGCGCCATCCCCGACGACGGGATGCCGAACACCTTGCGGGGCAGGATCTCGCCCTCCTCGAGCCGGGTGCCGAGCAGCGCGATCCCCGCGACGTCCCCGACCTCGTAGACGTTGGTGAGGTTCGCGACGATCTGCAGCTGCCCTTGGGCCGCGCTCTCGAACTGGTAGATGAACAGCTTGTCCGTCTGGGGGTGAGCGGCCTTCTCGATCACCTTCATCGCCACGACCGGCATCGGAACTCCTCGGGTTGACGGCGACGGCTAACGGATGGCCTCCGTCAGGGCATCACCACACGCGCCATCGCGTCGGGGCAGACGACGAAGGGATTCGCGTTGCCTTGGCGCGTCTTGATCTTGAGGCTGCGGGCGACATCTGACGCCGTCGGCGGATCGGCGGCGTGCCAGTCGACGTAGAGCGCCTCGTCCTCGGGCACGACATCCATGGCGTACCGGAGCTGCATGTAGATCAACGCCCGCGCGACGTCTCCCTTGTGGTCGTCGCGTGGCTCGAAGGCGAGGTTGCCCAGCGCGTCTCGGCCGTGCTTGCTCCCGCCGTCTTGCCAGTCGATGCCGCTGGTGACGGGGCGGAGCGGATCGGACCCCCGGCGCGTGTTGGCCTCGGCCATCGTTGGGAACAGGTGGTGCAGATCGCAGCGGCGCTGGCCGATCTCGGCGCCGAGCGACTGCGGCCACGTGTGCTCGGTGTTCATGAAGTCACCTGCAGGCTTGGTGGTGCCCACATCAACCATCTGACCCGTGTAGACGCAGCGCACCTGCCCCGCGGCGTCCTTGTCGAGGACGAGGAACATCCAGTCGGTGGTGTCGGAGTAGTCGCACGACCCGTTGGTGGCGGACGCCGCCGCGAGACGCGTCCACAGGTCGGACCCGTCGACCGCATCGCGCATCGCCTCGTAGTAGCCCGCGTCGCTGCACGCCTTGCAGGCGGGATCCCCGTCGACGAGCGCCTCGGCGTCGGGCACGAGGCGGTCGCAGTCGTTGTCGCGACCGTCACAGCGTTCGGCGGCGCCGGGGTAGGTGAAGGCATCATCGTCATCGCAGTCGACGTCCACCGCCGCGCCGTCGCCATCGGCGTCCGTCTGCAGGGGGTCTCCCGGGGAGTCGGACGCGGTGTCGGTGTCGGTGTCGGAGGCACCGCCCGAGGTATCGGTCGGGCCGGTGTCGACGCCCGTGTCACCGGCGCCATCGCACGCCCAAGCCAACGCCCCCACGACCCACCACGGTCCCCACGCGCGCATCGGCCCTCCGATGCGGGCGTCTAGCCGATGGCGGCGCGCGCGGCCCTTACGCGGCGCGGCCACACACCGCGCACCCGGACGCCGTGGCCACCGCCTCGCGCGCCGCGAGGCAGCCGCGATGAAACACACGCCCGCACGCCTGCCGGCAAGAGGCCGCGACGTCGTCGGCGACGTCCCGCCCGCAGATGCCACAGCTGCCGTGCGCATCGACCCGCTGCTCGGCCTCCGCGGCCGCCAGCGGCAGCCCCTGGTCCGGTGCAGCGACCGGCCCCATCCACACCAAGCGCCCCAACCAACCCGCCGCGCTCGCACCGAGGACCGCCAACGCCGCGAAGCGCCCCGGGGCGACCGGCACCGGCACCGGCACGCCAAAACCCTCACCGAGCGCGGACGGCTCGCTGAGCCAGCCTCCGAGGACGCCGAGCGTCAGCGGCGCGCTCGCCGCGACGAGCGTGGCGCCGACGGTGATCCAACCCAAAGGTCTGGACGACTGACCGTCGGCGACGACGCCCGCCAGGCGCGTGGACGTCCAAGCCGCGCCGAACCCCCCGCACCAAGCGACGAGGCTCGTCGGCTCCACGCTCGCGGCGAACGCCCACAAAGCGGCCCACACCCCCCACAGCCCGACCGCCTCCACGACGTCGCGCATCCGGTAGGCGGTGCGGTCCGGCCACACCACCCCCGGAGGGCGTTCAACCACCGGATCGCCGCGCCGCGGTTCAGGCAAGAGATACACCAACTCGAAGGGAACAACGCCGAGATCTTCCAGACGCTCCCCCGGCTGTAGATCACGCCCTCGCGCGCGCAACGTGAAGCGACGCCGGGAACCGTCCTCCCACCAACCGCCCAGTCCGACGTCGCGGGCCATCCGCGCGGTGAGGTCCTCGACGCCGAGGTAGGTCGGCACGACGAGATCGACCAGGCGCGGTTGCCGGTCGATGACCTGCACGCGCAGGGGCACCGTACCCGCGGCGTTCGGAAGATCGGACCCCGAGGCGCCGGCTGCCAAGGTCAGGCCTTGCCGGGATCGACGGTCGCCTGAAGCTCCTCGACCGCACGGTCGAGCGCCGGAAGACAGCGTTCGAACTGCTCGAACCACCGCTGCCATTCCCGATCGTCGTGGTGCGGTTCCGGGCGCCGATCATCGAGCGCGCGGACGAGCTCAGCGACCTGCTCGAAGCGGTCGGTCAGCGCGCGAACGGCGTCGGCGTCGTAGAAGCCGCGGGCGTGCCCCACGAGCGACCCCGCCGCGCGGTACAACACGCGGTCCGCCGTCCCCTCCTCAAGCAAAGCAAACTCCGCGGCGACGACGGCTGCGTAGAAGCCGAACGAGGCCACATCGAGCTCTTGGAGAACAGCGGTGCGGTAGACGAGCGTCAACGCGCGCCGGCTGCGGTCGACGAAGCGCAAGACCATCGGCTTGAGGGCCGACTCGGCTGCGCGAGCGACGCGCCCGGCGCGCGGTACCGGCACCGCCAGCTTGGCCATGCGTCCGAGGCGGACACGAAGATGCGCGAGCGCGACGCCGTCCTCGAGCTCCTCGTCGGCCGGCACGAGCCGAGGTTGGATGCGCTCGACCGCGCGCGCGCTCTGCGGTTGATCGCTGGTGTCGAACACAGGCCGGAGCGCGAGCGGGTCGAG
>JBEIFN010000168.1:0-5286 GCA_040382435.1 Alphaproteobacteria bacterium | reverse complement strand
CTACCTCGCGTCGGCGCTCGTCGGCGCGGAGTGGGCGCCGATCTACGCCAAGATGCGCCTCGGCCCCAAGACGATCGTCCACCACGACGTCTACGGCGCGGCGCGCGTCGGCGCGTCGCTGGAGCAGAGCGTCATCCCCGGCGGCGGCCTCACCGTCGCTCCCACCGTGCAGCTCGGCATCGGCGCACGCTTCTTCGCCAAGCCCGGCCTCGCGGTGCGCTTCGAGGTCAATGACGCGCTGATGGTCGAGAACCGCAAGCTCACCGACGACTGGCACTTCAAGCAAAACGCGGGCGTCCAGCTCGGCGTCTCCGTGTTCCCGGGCGTCGGCAAGGAAGGCCGCTGATGCGCCGCGTCTTCCTCACCGCTGCGCTGCTGCTCACCGGCGGGCTGCTCGGCGACCTCGCTGAGGCCAAGCCCAAGGCGAGCAAGCCCAAGGCGGCCACCGCCGCCGCCGCCCCCGCGCGCGGCTTCGATTTTCAGCCCGCCGACGACGCGCTCGCCGCGTCCAAGTGGTCTGCTGCGGCCGAAGCCGTCACCCCCGCGCTCGACAACGCGTCGGCCGAGGTGCGCGCTGGCGCCTGGTCGCGCATGGGACGCGCCCTCGACGGACAGGGCCTGCGCTACGCCGCGCTGCTCGCGTGGGCCGAGGGCGTGCGCGCGATGCCCGCCGTGATGGCCCCCAACTACGCCACCCTGCTCGAAGGCGCTGAGGCGCTGCACGAGGAGCGTTGGCTCGCCTCGATCGCCGGGGCGGACTTCTCGGTGCCCGTCGACGAGGCCACCCGCGCCCGCCTCGCGCTCGTGACCGCCCGCGCGCTCGTCGCCGAGGACGGTTGGGGGCGCGCGAACGGCCTGCTCGCGCTGGTGCCGTCGTCCTCTCCCGAAGCGCTGGAGGCCGATGTGCTCCGCGGCGTCGCGCTCGCGTCGACCGGCCGCTACGAAGAGGCGATCGAGCGCCTCCTCGCCGCCCGCGAGAAGGCGTCGAGCCGCAGCGAGCACTTCCGCGCCGTCCTCGACCTCGATCTCGCGCGCGCCTACTACGGCGCCAAGAACTACGGGCGGGCCATCGAGTTCTTCGCCAAGGTCCCCACCGGCGACCCGATGTGGCCCGAGGCGTACTTCGAGCGGGCGTGGGCGCACTTCATGGCCGACGACCCGAACGGGTCGCTCGGGATCCTGATGACCCACAGCAGCCCGTTCCTCGAAGGCCTGTGGTTCCCCGAAGCCGAGATGCTTCAGGCCCAGTCGATGTACGTGATGTGCAAGTTCCCCGCCGCGGTCGACGCGATCGCCTCGTTCGCGAAGCACTACGAGGCCGCGGTGCCCGCGCTGCGCGACGTCGCGACCCGCGCACCCGAGACGATCTGGGCCGACACGCTCAAGGCGCTCGACGGCGCCGAGGTCGGTCTGCCGGCGCGCTACGTGGCGTTGCTCGGCACCCAGGGGCGCATCGCCAACGTCCGAGGCGCCCTCGACACGCTCGCCGCCGAACGGGGCAAGTTGCAGCGGCAGTCCGGCGCGTGGGTTCCGCGCGTCGACGCCCTCCTCGACGCGCGCGCCAAGGACCGGGCCCGCGAAGAGGGGACCTTGATCGGCGCCCAGATGAAGACGGCGGCCGAGTCGGTGGCGAACATGCTGCTCGACGTCCAGCTGGCCGAGGTCGACCTGCTCACCTACCGCGCACAGATGTTGGAGCGCGCCGCCGCGACGGGCAAGCCGGTCGACGCGCCGGTGCCGCAGCGCAAGTCGTCCCGCAAGGACGTCAAGAAGCGCACCGACAAGCTGATCTGGCCCTTCGAGGGCGAGTACTGGGCCGACGAGGTCGGCTGGTATCGCGTCCGCACCACGCCCGAATGCCCGAAGGAGATGGCGGACCGCATGGGCGTGGGCACCGGCGGATGACGGCTCCCTTCGACGCCACGCCGGTCGATGTGCGGCCGAGCGGGCTGAGGTTGCTCGTGCACGCCACGCCCGCCGCCCCCGAAGGCGACGGTGACGTTGTCGCGTTGCAGTGCACGTTCGCAACCGGCACCGTCGACGAGCGCGAGGACGAGGCCGGCGCCGCGCACCTGCTCGAACACATGCTGTTCAAGGGCACGCCCACCCGAGGGGTCGGCCGCGCGACCGGCGCGATCGAAGGATTCGGCGGCGATCTCAACGCTTGGACGTCGCACGACCAGCTCACATTGCACGCCACCGTCGACGCGTCGGCCTGGCTGGACGCGCTCGACGTGCTGCTCGACATGGCGCGTCACGCCCTGCTGCCCGCCGACGAACTCGATCGCGAGCGCGGCGTCGTCCTCGACGAGATCGCAGGCTACGACGACGACCCGGTGAGCCGACTCGCGGACGAGGTCCAAACCCACGTGTGGGGCCCTCACGGCTACGCGCGCCGCGTCCTCGGCACCCGGGCTTCGGTCACGGCGATGACCGCCGACCAGCTCCGTGGCTTTCGCGATCGCGGCCTCGTCCCTCGCCGCGCGACGCTCGCCGTCGTCGGCCCGGTCGACGTCGACGTGGTCCGCGCCGAGGTCGACGCCCGCTGCGAGGGCTGGTCGAGCGCGGCGACGCCCGCAGAGGTCGCCCCGGCCGAGATCACGCCCGCCAAGGGCCACCTGCACCGGGTGCCCTCCGACGGCTTCGACAGCCGCCTGCTGACCCTCGCGTGGCGGCTCCCGCCCGCAGAGCACGCCGACGCCGCCGCGCTCGAGGTCCTCGCCTACCTCCTTGGACAGGGCGCGAACCCCCTGCTCGTCGAAGCCTTGCAGCACGACGAACACCTCGCCTTCGACGTGTGGGCCGACCTGCAGCCGGGTCGCCTCGGATCCACGCTCGACGTCGGCTTCGTGCCGCTCGAGCGCATGACGCGCCGCGCGCTCGACACCACGCTTCGGGTCATCGACGGCGTGGTCCGACGCCCGCCCGGCGTCGCCGTCGCACGCGCGCGCGCCGCGCTCCTCGCCGACATGCTGTTCGATGCTGAGACGTCCGAAGGCGTCGCCGACGCGCTCGTGGCGTGGACCTCCACCCACGGCAGCCCCGCCGGCCGCACCGCCCACCGCGCCGCCCTCGCCGCCGTCACGCCCGAGGACGTCGCGCGGGTGGCCCGCCGCTGGCTCGATCGGGCCCACGCGGTGATCGGCGTGCTCGACGACGAGGTCAGCGACGGCGCGCTGCGCAAGGTCCTCACCCCACCGCGTCCCAAGGCAGCAACCGCCGCGCCCGCGGGCTGGACGTCGCGCCACCTCGCCCCCGGGGTCGAACTCCACGTCGAGACGACGCCGTCCGACACCGTCGCGGTCCACGTCCTGTCGGCCGGTGGCGAGCTGCTGGCCAGCAAGCGCCACGCGGGCCTGCCCAACGCTTGGTCGCGCATGGTGCTGTCGGGGGCTGCCGGGCTCGACGCCGCCCGGTTCGGGGATGCGTTGGACGACGCCGCCGCCGAACTCGACGCCCACGCGGATCGGGACGCGCTCGCGCTGAGCCTCACCGCCCCGCTCACCCACGCCCAACAGGCGGTGGACCGGCTCGTCGACGCGATCGTCGAGCCGCACTTCGACGCCGAAGAGTGGGACCGCACCCGCGAGGAGCTGCGCGACCGCGTCGACACACGGCTCGACCGTCCCGATGAGGTCCTCGATGACCACCTGCGCGCGCTGCGCTGGCAAGGTCACCCTTGGGGGCACCCGAGCCTCGGCACCGCGGCCTCCCTCGACGCGATCAGCGCCGATGAGCTCGCCGACCTGCACGAAGCGCACTTCGCGCGCCTCGGCAAGGAGCCGCTGCACCTCGCGATCTCCGGCGCTTGGACGGCCGACGAAGCCGAACGGGCGTTCGCGCCGCTCGCCGACCTCCCCGGTAACCGCGCGCCGCTCGCCGCCCGTCCTACGCCGCTGCCGCGGTGGGGTGCGCACCACGAGCTCCTCGCAGGGCGCCGACAGGCCCACGTCGCTTGGGCCGGCTTGGGCGCGCCCAACGGCCACGACGACGCGCTCGCGCTGCAGCTCGCGGCGACGCTGCTCGACGGTCAGTCGGGGCGGCTGTTCGACGTGCTCCGCGAACAGCTCGGTTTGGCCTACGCGATCGGCGCGAACTTCGCGAGCGGACTCGACGGCGGCACATTCGTCGCGTCGCTCACCACCGAGACAGAGGCCGCGGACCGTGCGCGCGACGCGCTCGACGGGGTGCTCCGTGGGCTGCTCGCGCGCCCATTCACCGAGGACGAGCTCGACCGCGGACGCCGAATGATGCTCGGCCGTCAAGCCGTCCGTCAGCAGCGGCCGCTCGCGCGCGCCGCATCGTTCACCCGCCGCGCGCGGTTCGGCCTGCCTTGGACACGGGCCACCCTCGCCGAGCGCCTCGCCGCGCTGCGGGCCCCGGCGGTCGCCGACGCGTTCGCGCGCATGGTGACCGAGGGCGTCACCACGGTCACCGTCCGGGGCCGTCAGGCGAACGCGTGATCGCCCGCCCGGAGGGTTGGGGGCTTTACGTCCACGTCCCCTGGTGCCGGTTGCGCTGCCCGTACTGCGCGTTCGATGTCAGCCCAGACCGCCAGCGCCCGAGTGACGAGGCCGCGTACGTCGAGGGCGTGCTCGCCGAGGTCCGGCGACGCCGGGTGGACTTCGCCGGGGAACCCCGAACGATCTACCTCGGTGGCGGCACCCCAAGCCGCCTGTCATGCGACGCCCTCGGGCGCCTCGTCCGCGGCCTACAGCCCCCCGAGGGCGTGCGCGAGCTCACCGTCGAGGCGAACCCCGAAGACGTCGATCTGGCCTGGGCGACGCACGCGGCCAGCCTCGGCATCGACCGCGTCTCCCTCGGGGTGCAGACGCTCTCCGCGCGGCTCGCCCAGCGGATCAGCCGCCGGAGCAGCCAAGCCCACGCCGTCCGCGCCGTCGACGTCCTACGCGCCGCCGGCCTCGACAACGTCTCGGTCGACGTGATGGTCGGCCTGCCGGGTGCGACGCACCGCGAAGAGCTGGAGGCGCTCGACGCCTTGCTGGCGCTCGACGTCCCCCACGTGAGCCTCTACGGCCTCACCGCCGAGCCCGAGACCCCGTTCGGCGACGCCGTCGACCGCCTCGGGCTGCCGGAGGACGACGACGCCGCCGACCGCTTGACCGCCGTCGTCGATCGCCTGCAGGACGCGGGCTATGAGCGCTACGAGCTGAGCAATTTCGCCCGACCCGGGTTCCGCGCGCGCCACAACGAGGGCTACTGGACCGACCGTCCCTACCTCGGCGTCGGCCCGTCCGCGCACAGCGACCTGCCCGACGACACGCG
>JBEIFN010000167.1:0-5294 GCA_040382435.1 Alphaproteobacteria bacterium | reverse complement strand
TGACAACGCCGCGAAAAAACCGAGTCGCGTCACACCGTGCCATTTGCCGCGCGTCGACCAAGGGTTTAGCCGACCACATGACCACCCCCCTCCCGTACGCCGTCCTGCGCCGCATCCGTTCGGCGGGAACGTCCCCTGCAAACCAAGGCAAACCACGTCTTGATCGAGCAGGGAGCGCACGACCGATCGCTGTACTTGATCGAAGATGGCGAGGTCGAGGTGCTGCGCGACGGGCGGCGCGTCGCGCGCATCGAGCCGGGAGAGATGGTGGGCGAGATCGCCTTCCTCGACGAGCGGCCGCGTACCGCCACTGTACGAACCACCGTGCCATCGTCGTTCACCCGCCTCGACCGCGCCGACGTCGCACGCGCGCTCAGCGAAGACCCCGAGGCCCTGTGGGCTTGGACGTGCGCCGTGGCCGAGCGCGTCCACAGCCGCCTCGACGTCGCCCCCGACCGGAGCCGAACCAGCGTCGACGCGTGGCTCGACGACCTGCAACGCCAGGCGCTGCAGCATCGCACCCTCCGCCACCCGTACATGACCCAACTGCGGACGGCCGACTTTGCCGACCCCAAGGCTGCGCTCTGCGACTTCGCGCTGCTCAACTACCGGTTCGCCTCGCAGTTCCCCCGCTACCTGACCGCCGCCCTGAGCCGCTTCGAGCTCCACGAACACCGGCTGTCGCTGCTCCCAGCGCTGCAAGAGAGCCTACACTTCGACGCAGCGGCGGCCGCGCGCTTCACCGCGGTCGGCGTCGACGTCGGACGGCTGCAAGGTACCGCGCGCGCAGAGCTCAACCTCAGCTTCCTCAACGCCCTCGGGGTCCAACTCGCCGATATCGAGGTCGAGCAGCACGCGATCGTCTGCTGGCGCGAGCTGTTCATCGCGACCCTCACGCAGGGCACCGCGGCCGAAGCGGTCGGCGCGCTTGCCTACGGAGCCGGCGCGACGAGCCGGGCCGTGTACGAGGCCGCGCTGCCGACGCTCGCCGCGATCCCGTCGCTCTCGCCCCAAGATGGCGCGTTCCTGTACGTCGCGACCCTGCACCCACCGAGCTACGTCTCGACCATGCGCGAGATCGCCGCCCACTACGCCGAGTTGCCCGAGGGACGCCGCGATCTCGCCAAGGGTATGCACAAGGCGATGATCCTTCGCTTGGGGTTCTTCGAAGCCCTCGCGGAGCGCCCCTCGGCGGCACCTCGAAGTTGACACCGCAACAGTCCGTGGCTTGCACCCGCGCGGCGGCTATGCGAACGTCGGCCATGCCTCGTCTCCCCCATCCGCACGTCGCCCACCCTCACCACGCCTCGCGAGGCGGCGGGCTGACCTGACCCAGGCAACCGCCGCCAGCCTCACCCGCCGGCGGCCTCGCAGCCGACGGCGCCCTCGGAGCCTCGATGACGCTGCACTTCGCCATTCCCAAAGGACGCATGTACGACGAGGTCGTGCGACTGCTCGGTGAAGCGGGCGTGACGCTCCGCGTCGGTGCGCGCGCCTACCGCCCCGCCCTCTCACTTTCGGGCTTCGAAACAAAGATCCTCAAGCCGCAAGCGATCGTCGAAATGCTCCACGTCGGCCGCCGAGACGTCGGCTTTGCCGGCGCGGACTGGGTCCGTGAGAAGGGGGCGGACCTCGTCGAGGTCCTCGATCTCGGCTTGGACCCCGTTCGGATCGTGGCCGCAGCCCCGCGGGAGCTCCTCGTCAACGGCGCTCTGCCCAAGGACCGGCCGCTCGTCGTCGCGTCGGAGTACGAGCAGCTGACGCGCCAGTGGATCCGGCAACAGGGCCTCGATGCGAGGTTCGTCCGAAGCTACGGCGCGACCGAGGTCTACCCACCGGAGGACGCTGACGTCATCGTCGACAACACCGCGACCGGCAGCACCCTCGTGGCGAACGGCCTGCAGATCCTCGACACGTTGATGACCAGCTCCACCCGGCTCTACGCCCACCCGGCTACGTGGGCCGACGCGCCGCGCCGCGCCAAGATCGAGCATCTCGCGACGCTGCTGCGATCGGTCATCGACGCGCGCGCACGCGTTGTCCTCGAACTCAACGTCGCCACGGACGCCTTCGAGAGGTTGATCGCCATCCTTCCCTGCATGAAGCAGCCGACGGTCTCCGCGCTGCACGGCGGGGGTGGCTTCGCCGTCAAGGTGGCTGTCCCCCGCGCGCAACTCCCGGAGCTGATCCCCGAGATCCAACGTTTGGGCGGAACCGACCTCCTGGTCACGGTCCCCGCTCAGATCCTGCCGTGACGCCATGCCGCTCCCCGCGCCTTCTCCGCATGTCGCCGGCTTGGTGCCCTATCAGGTGCCACGCCACCCCGCGCCGCTCGACCTCCACCTCGACGGCATCGGGGGCCTACCGCTTCCTGCCGACCTGTTCGCCCGTTTGACCAACGCCGACCCCGAGACGCTCGTCCGCCAGTACCCCTCCGCCGACGGCGTCCGCGACCGCCTCGCGCGCCGCATCGGGCTTCCCACGGATCGCGTGATCGTCACGGCGGGCGGAGACGACGCGCTCGACCGCCTCTGCCGCGGCTACCTGGCACCCGGTCGCAGCATCGTCGTCCCGGAGCCGACCTTCGAGATGATCCCCCGCTACGCGCGTTGGGCGGGAGCGACCCTGCGCAGCGTCCCGTGGCCGGGCGGCGCATGGCCGCTCGACGAAGTGATCGCAGCCTGCGACGCCACCACGGCGATCATCGCCGTGGTCTCTCCGAACAACCCCACCGGCCAGACCGTGACCGCCGAGCAACTCCGACAACTGTCCGCCGCGCGCCCCGATGTCCTTTTGATGGTCGACCTCGCCTACATCGAGTTCGCCGACGTCGACCTCACACCGGTGGTCGCCGACCTGCCCAACGCCGTCGGGTTCCGGACCCTGAGCAAGGCTTGGGGGCTCGCAGGGTTGCGCGTGGGGTACGCGTTCGGTCCTGCGCCGGTGATCGCGACGCTCCGGGCCGCAGGAAACCCCTACACCGTCAGCGGGCCGAGCTTGCACCTTGCCGCCGACCGGCTCGACCAAGCGAGCGAAGCCTCCGAAGCATTCTGCTCCCGCGTCCGCGCGCAGCGCGACGCCCTGACCGACGAGCTGCGTGAGCTCGGCCTGGATGCGCAACGGTCTCAGGCAAACTACGTCTTCGCGCGCACGCCGCACGCGCTGTGGCTCCGCGACGCGTGCGCCGGTCTCGGCATCGGCATCCGCGCGTGGCCCGGTCATCCCACGCTCGGAGACGCCGTCCGGATCAACGTGCCCGGCGACGACGCCGTCCTGACCCGTGTGCGTCGCGCGCTCCAAGCCGCGCTCCGGCCCGAAGCCATCCTCTTCGACATGGACGGCGTCCTCGCCGACGTCAGCCGATCGTACCGTGCCGCCATTCTCGCGACGGCAGCCCACTACGGGGCCACGGTAACCCCCGAGGACGTCCGCGCCGCGAAGGCCGCGGGAGGCGCGAACAACGACTGGGTGTTGACCCAACGGCTCATGGCGGCGACCGGGAGGGAGGTCGCTCTCAGCGACGTCACCGAGACCTTCGAGCGACTGTACCAAGGCACCCCGGAGGCCCCCGGGCTCAAGGCCACGGAGAAGCTGCTCCTCGACCGTGAGACACTAGCGAGGATGAAGGAGCGTTACCGCTTGGCGATCGTCACGGGGCGCCCGAACCGGGACGCGCGAGACTTCCTGACTCGAAACAACATTATCGATCTATTTGACGCCATCGTCTGTATGGAGGACGGTCCGTGTAAGCCCGACCCGTTCCCCGTCGCCGAGGCGATGCGCCAGCTCGGCGTGACGCGCGGCTGGATGATCGGCGACACCGTCGATGACGTTCGCGCGAGCCGGGCGGCCGGGGCGGTGCCGATCGGCGTCGTCCCACCCGGCGAGACGTCCGCTGAGAGCGAGCCCACCCTGCTTCGCGCCGGCGCGGCCGTCGTCCTCCACGCCACCTCCGACCTCCCCGACCTGCTGGAGCGCACACGATGAACCGGACCGCTCGCGTCCAACGGACGACCAAGGAGACCGAGATCTCCGTCGAGCTCAACCTCGATGGCAGCGGTCAGGCCCACATCGCCACGGGTCTCGGGTTTTGGGACCACATGCTCACCGCGCTCGCGAAGCACGCGCGCTTCGACCTGACCGTCGCGGCCAAGGGCGATCTGTGGATCGACGACCACCACACCGTCGAGGACACGGCGCTGGCGATCGGCGAGGCACTCCGGTCGGCGCTCGGAGAACGACGCGGAATTCGCCGATTCGGAACAGGTTTTGCCCCGCTCGACGAGGCCCTTGCCCGCGCCGTGGTCGATCTGAGCGGCCGCCCTTGGCCTGCGATCCGGTTTGGCTTCACCCGCGAGAGGATCGGTGACGTTGCCACCGAGAACCTGACCCACGCCCTGCAATCCTTGGCGATGGAGGCCCGAATCAACCTCCACGTGGACTTGCTCGCCGGCGAAAACGACCACCATCGCGCCGAGGCGGGCTTCAAGGCCGTCGCGCTCGCGCTCCGGGAGGCGATCGCACGCGACGGAAGCGAAGACATCCCGAGCACCAAGGGTGTCTTGGCATGAACATCGACGTCGTCCAGACAGGCGTCGCCAACCTCGCGAGCGTCCTCGCCGCCCTGGGACGCTGTGGCGCGACGCCGCGGCTCATCGACCGTCCCGAGCAAGTGCGGGCCGCCGAACGTCTGCTCCTGCCGGGCGTCGGCGCGTTCGGCGCGGCGATGGCGCGCATCGACGCCCTCGATCTCCGTGTGCCGCTTCGGGAGCGGATCCACGCGGGGCGTCCCACCCTCACGATCTGCCTCGGCCTACAGCTCCTCGGCAACGCGAGCGAGGAGACGCCCGGCGTCGCAGGACTCGGGGTCGTCGACGCGACCGTCACGCGTTTTGGCGGCCAGTCCGTCCGCGTGCCCCAGATGGGCTGGAACCGCGTCGCGCCGACCCCCGGCACCCGGCTGCTGCACGAGGGCTACGCGTACTACGCCAACACCTTCAAGTTCGACCGGATCCCCGACGGCTGGGAGGGGGCGCTGTCCGACCACGAGGGGCCGTTCGTCGCGGCGCTCGAACGTGGCGATGTCCTCGCTTGCCAGTTTCACCCGGAGTTGTCCGGCCCTTGGGGTGCCGCGCTGATCCAACGGTGGTTGGGGGTCGCATGCTGACGACGCGCATCGTCCCCTGCCTCGACGTACGCGACGGACGCGTCGTCAAGGGGATCCAGTTTCAAGGACTACGGGACGCTGGCGACCCCGTGGAGCGCGCTTCGGCCTACGAGCGAGACGGGGCCGA
>JBEIFN010000166.1:0-5379 GCA_040382435.1 Alphaproteobacteria bacterium | reverse complement strand
TGCCCATCGAGCCGCTCGCGGACGCGATCGAGCTGAGCATCACGCGCAACTTCCCGTCCACCAGCATCGAGGACTGGGAGTACGACGGGCGAAAGGCAGGCTCCGAAGCCCTCGTCGACCCGGCCTGGGCAGCCGCCGAGGACGCCTTCGAGGTGGCGCTCGACGGCTACTCCGCCGAAGCCGACGTCGCCGAAGACTGCGTGATCGGTCTGGCGGAGGAGCCCGAGCTGTTCGTCGACCTGATCGAGCCCGCCCCGTACGAGGCGATCGAGGCCGAGGCGGCGGCTCTCGAAGCCGAGCTCGACACCGTCGCGGCCGGGTGCGAGGCCGCGCTCCAAGAGCGCTACGGCGACTGGATCGACAACGACATCCCCTCTGGCGCGCTCGCCCCGACCGCTTGGGCCGACGCCGAGGCGCACGCCATGGCCACCCTCACGGCGTTGATCGGACCGACGTTGGTCAGCGACCCGGAGGACGTGACCGAAGCCGAAGCCGTCGGCGACCTCGCCACGATCGAAAACTCCAGCTTCGACGCCTGCGCGAACCCCACGTGGACGATCCAAGTGAACATCGCCGGACTCGGCCTTGCGATCGGGACGCCGTTCGCCGACACGATCCGCGGCGCCGACGTGCCGGACGGGTTTGAAGTGATGGTCGGTCTGTGGGGCGATGACTGCATCAACGGACTGCGCGGCCATGAGCTGATCTTCGGCGGCCGCGGCGACGACGAGATCCACGGCGGTGACCAGCACGAGATCCTGCTCGGCGGCAGCGGCGATGACACGATCTGGGCTGGCGAGGGCGAGGACTACAGCTTCACCATCCCGGCCACGCCGCCGTTCGACCTCGTGTTCGAGATCGGCAGCCTCGCGTTCGGCGGCAAAGGCGACGACACCGTGCACGGCGGCGACCCCGACGACGACGAGGACGACGAGACGACCTTTGGCTACATCGACCTGTTCTTCGGGGACGGGCTCTCGGCGAGCACGGTCGGCAACGACACCATCGACGGCGGCGCCGGCATCGATTTTCTGTTCGGACAGGGCGGCGACGACAGCCTGCGCAACCGTCGGGCAGGCCGGATCCAGATCGCCGTCCCCGAGACGGCCGAGGCGCCCGCCACCACCAAGGACATCCTGTTCGGCTCCTTCTTCTTCGGCGGCCGCGGCGACGACACCGTGGTGGGCAGCCGAAGCCACGATCTGGTGTTCGGCAACCGCGACAACGACGATCTGTCCGGCGAAGAGGGCGTCGACCTCATGTTTGGCGCGCTCGGTGACGACGCCGTCGCGGGCGGCGACTTCCCCGACCTGCTGTTCGGGGGACGTGGAGACGACGTGGTCACGGGCGGCGACGGTCCCGACTTGGCCTTCGGCAGTCAAGGTGCCGACGAGGTCCACGGCGAGGGCGGCATCGCCGACCTGCTCTTCGGCGGTGCGGAGGGCGACTTGGTCACCGGCGGTGACGGCATCGACGGGATCTTCGGCAGCCAAGGTGCCGACAACCTGTACGGTGGCGCGGGCATCGCCGACCTGATGTTCGGCGGTGCAGAGGGCGACAACCTGTACGGTGAGTCGGGCCAAGACCTGATCTTCGGCAGCGCCGGGCGCGACCGCATCGATGGCGGCGCCGACATCGATCTCGCCTTCGGCGGGGAGGACGTCGACATCGTCCAAGGTGGCGACCTGATCGACGTGCTGTTCGGGAACAAGGGAGACGACTGGATCAACGGCAACAACGACTTCGACATCGCGTTTGGCGGGGACGGTGAAGACCGCATCTTCGGCGGCGAAGACATCGACGCCCTGTTCGGCAACCTCGAGCGCGACTGCATCTGGGGCGAGAACGGCGTCGACCTCGCCTTCGGCAACGACGGCGATGACCTGCTGTTCGGCGGCGCCGGCGTCGACCTGCTGATGGGCAACGACGGCGACGACCTGTTGCTTGGCGAAGGTGACCCCAACTTGCTCGCCGGCGGTGACGGAGACGACGTCCTGCTGGGCGGCGCCTCGGTTGACGTCGCGTGGGGCAACGCAGGCACCGACCTCATCTACGGGGGCACCGGCCTCGATCTGCTGTACGGCGGCGACGGTGAGGACTGCGTCGACGGCGAAGACGGCTTCGACATCCTCGGCGGCGGCGACGGTGACGACCTGCTGCTCGACGGTGCCGTCGGCTTCGGCAAGGGGGGTAACGACGAGATCCCGACCACCCTCAGCGGCTTTGGTGGCGACGGCGACGACGTCGTCGCCACCGCCGGGAGCGGCTTGTTCTTCGTCAAGGGCAACGACGGCAACGACACCCTGTGGATCGACGGCGCGGCCGGACTCACGCTCGGGTTCGGCGGAAGTGGGGACGACGTCCTGAGCCGCACCGGCGCCACCACGGTCGGCGGCGGCGGCGCGCGCAGCTACCTGTTCGGCAACAGCGACGACGACAGCCTGCAGATCTCCGGCGGCAAGGGCCGCGCGTTCGGCAACAGCGACAACGACGCGATGTGCGGCGACCCCACCGGTACGAGCAGCAACGACGACGAGCGCGACTTCTTGTGGGGCAACAGCGGCGACGACACGCTCGCTGGCGACAACAGCGACAAGAAGGACTACCTCAGCCGCGGTGCAGGCAACGACGCGCCTCGGATCTGGGACGGCACGCCGCTGAGCACGACGACCGCCTGGTTCAGCCTCCACACCGCGCCGTCGTTCGGCACGTGTGCGCCGCCGCCCGTCGCCGAGTGCGACCGTCAGCCGCCCGCAGACGTGGGCGCGCCGAAGTGGGAATAGCGAGACGAGCACGCGCGGCGGCGCACCCAAAGCCGCCGCGCTAACGGCCGAGCATGCACACCCATCACAGCTACCGCCTGCGCATCTACTACGAAGACACCGACCATTCGGGCATGGTCTACCACGCGAACTACCTCCGCTACATGGAGCGCGCGCGGGAGCATGTCCTCGATCCGGACTGGCTGGTCCAGCTCTGGGAGCGCGATGGTGTCGGGTTCGTCGTCTACAAGGCCGAGCTCACGTACCGAGAGCCCGCACGCTTCGGCGACGAGCTGGACGTCCGCACCACGGTGCACCGCGAGAGCGCGTGGCGCGCCATCTTCCACCAAGACGTGTGGCGCGTTGGCGGAACGTCTCCGCTCGTCGAGGGACGCATCCACCTCGTCGCCGTGGGCCGCGACGGCAAGCTCGTCAAACTTCCAGAAGCCGTGACATCGACGGGGAGTTGATGACAGGACGTTGCAGATGCTACCCTGTGCAACTGGGTACGTCCTCGCATGGTCGCTGTGTTCCTCCCCTTCTACGCGCTTGTTTGGGCTTGCCAGTCGCCCGATCGTACCGTTGCGTCTGACGAGACACCCAGTGCCATCGATACAGACGAGTCGGCAACCTCTTCACCTCCCAGCGGTCACGCAGAGGTCGCTCCGATGCGCGCGGCGTTGTGCGATGCAGGAGCTGTTCCGGGCGAGATCTCCGACGCAACGCTGGCGTGGCGCGCCAGCCTGCCCAGCGGGAGCACGCCGTGGGTGGCGACCGCGCGCCGTGACGCGCTGGAGGCGATCACGACCTTCGAGGGGATCGAGGGGCTTCGACTCCGCTACGAACGCGGTTGGTTCAGGCTCCGCGACGGGCGCAACGACGAGGCCGTCGACGACTTCGAGGCGTGTGTCGCGGACGCCACGGAGGGGGAAGCGGACGTGCGGGGCGAGTGCCGGCGCATGCTCGCGATCGCCTGGATGCGCGTCGCGGAGGTCCAACACTGCGTCAGCGTCATCGGCGGCGGCTTCTGCGTCTCGCCGACGTCCGGCGAACCGCACGAAGACCCCGCGCCGATGACCGCAGCCGCCGACGCCCTCTCCGCGTACCTCGCCGAGGATGACCCCGAGCGGAGCGACGTCGCCTGGTTGCTCAACCTGACGGCGCTCGCGCGCGGCGCGTGGCCTGACGCCGTCCCCGAAGCGTTTCGTGCCGATCCTACGCGCCTCACGCCGAGCACCCCCCTCCCCGCTTGGACGGACGTTGGGCCCTCCGTCGGGCTCACCCAAGCCGACATCGCAGGCACGCCGGTGCTCGAAGACTTTGACGGGAACGGGTTCGTCGACCTGCTCTTCTCCAACTTCGACCCGGAGCGTCGGCCTTCCCTGTGGTTGCAGTCCGCCGATGGCAGCTTCTGCGACGCGTCGCACGCGACCGGCCTCGACGGCGCCGGGGCGAGCCTGTTTCTAACGGCAGCCGACTACGACAACGACGGCGACAGCGACCTCCTCGTGCCGCGTGCGGGGTGGTACGACGTCGACGGTGGCGTGTCGGTGCTCCTCTACCAGAACGACGGCACCGGCCGCTTCCACGACGTCACCCTGGCCTCGGGCCTCGCCGAAGTCACGGGACCGAGCCAAGTCGCGGTCTGGGCCGACTTCAACGTCGATGGCTGGCTCGACGTTTTCGTCGGACGCGAGTCGCAAACGCGTCCCACGCCGAGCAGTCTGTACCTCAACCAAGGGGATGGCACGTTCGTCGACGCGGCCCCGGATGCCGGCTTGACGCTGCTCCAATTCGTCAAGGGAGCGGCCGCGGGCGATGTCGACGGCGACGGTCGCCCCGACCTCTACGTCAGCGCCTTCAACGCCCCGAATACCCTCTTCCTGAACCGCCGCTTCGGCTTTGTGCCCACCCCGATCCCCGCCGACCCCACGTCGAGCTTCTCGTCGTGGTTCTTCGACGTCGACCAAGACGGCGACCTCGACCTGTACACGGCGAACTTCGCGGCGATCTTCGGCGGGGTCGATGCCGTCGACGATGCGACGCGGACGCGTGGACAAGGCTGGGCTGCTTGGGTCCTCGGCCGCCAGCCCGGCGTGGCACCCGGAAGCCTGTGGCGCAACGAGGACGGGGCGTGGCGCGATGTCAGCGCGGACTTCGGTCTGACCATCCCCCACGCCGCGATGGGGTCGAGCGTGGGCGATCTCGACGCGGACGGCTGGCCCGACTTCGTGCTTGGAACGGGCGCTCCCGGGTACGACGCCCTCGAGCCCAACGCGGTCTACCACAACCAAGGCGGGGTCCACTTTGAAGAGATCGCCGCACCGCTCGGCCTGAACCACCTGCAGAAGGGCCACGGCGTCGCCTTTGGCGACCTCGACGGCGACGGCGACGAAGACCTCGTCGAGAGCATCGGTGGCGTCTACCGAGGCGACGGGTTCGAGGACCCGGTGTACGAGAACCCTACCGAGGGCGCCAGCACGTTGACGGTACGCTTTCGGGGGACCACCGACCATCGCGACGCACGCGGCGCCCACCTCGTCATCGAGACCGATGTTCGCACCTTCCACGCGTGGGTGGGCGTGAACAGCTCGTTCTCCGGCGGCACCCTCGACGT
>JBEIFN010000165.1:0-5448 GCA_040382435.1 Alphaproteobacteria bacterium | reverse complement strand
TTGCAACGCCCTTGGCCGGGGCTGCTCGGGCTGCTCTCCGCGGGTGCGGCATCGGCACCGTGGCGACCGCTCGCGGTGCTGCTCACCCTCGGCGGGTCGGTGTGGCTGGTCGCCGGCGTCGGCCTCGGCGCCGGGCAGGCGGCGCCCGACGTCCAAGATGCTTCGGGACCGACGGGTGGCTTTGCGTCGGTGGTGTCTTGGGTGCTGCCCCCGCTTCGGCCCGTGCAGGGTGCGGTGCCGGTGTGGGTCCACTACGCCGACGACGCCTCGTGTCTGCAGCTGGGGACGGCGACGACGCCGCACGTGTTCGCTGTGGACCCGTCGTTGATGCAAGGCCGTTTTCGGCTGCTCTCCGGGGTCGGACTGGACGCGCTCGGGCCACCCGAGCCGGACGGGGCTGTGCCGGTCGTCGGCGATGTCGCGACGCTGACCTGGGGGTTGAAGGCCGGGCTGGGCGATCGCCTCACGGTCGCCGATGGCTCCGGGCGACCGATGACGCTGGAAGTGGTCGGCGTGCTCGACAAGACGGCCTTCCAAGGTGGCCTGTGGATGGATCTAGGGACGTTCCGGGCGCGGTTCCCGTCGGAGGAGGGGCCGAGGTTGGGCCTCATCGAGCGCGATCCGGCCGCCTTGCTCGCCGCGTCGCGCGACCTCGGCGCCACCGTCGAGTCGACGGCGGAGCGACTCGCTCGCTACGATGCTGTCGAGCACGCCTACGTCGGCGTGTTCCGCACGCTCGGTGGGTTGGGCGTCGTGCTGGGGGCGCTGGCGGTGCCCTTGCTGTGGATACGTAGCCTCGTCGAGCGCGAGCAAGAGATCGGCATGTTGCGTTCGTTGGGGTTCCCAGCGCGGCGCGTGCTCAGCCTTCTGCTGTTGGAGTACGTGGCCTTGTTCGGTCTTGCGTTGGCGGTGGGCGGCGTTGCGGCGATGGTCTCGGCGTGGCCGGCCTTGGCGCCCGGCGCGCCGTGGGGCGTCGTTGTCGGAAGTTGGCTCGCGGCGGCCTTGCTGGGCCTGGGCGTGTTCAGGGTCCTGTACGCCCGCGTCGTGGACGCGAGCGGGGTATGAAGCGGACGTCCGGCTCGCCGAGGCGGGTTCGGTGCAACGGTGTGCGGAGGAGGCGTCGATGGCGCGCGGGGAACGGCGGATGGCGCGGCGGCGAGAGGTCGGTACGGCGTGGGCACTGCTGGCGGCGCTCACCGCGTCGGGGACAGCGTGGGCGGGGGACTGGGGCCAGTGGCGTGGCCCGGGCGGCGACGGCGTCGCAGCCGAGGCCCGCGTGCCCAAGGCCCTCGACGGCAAGCACCTCGCTTGGACCGCCGACGTGCGCGGCAAGGGGACCCCGGTCCTCGACGGTGACCTGCTCGTGGTCTGGGGCTTCGAGGGCGAAGGTGAGGCGCTCCGGGAGGTCCTCGTCGGGCTGGACGCGCGTGACGGGGCGGTGCGCTGGCAGCTCGATTTTCGGGATTTTCTGAGCGACATCATCTACGACCGGTACAGCATCGGCGCGCCGACCTTCGACACCGAGGGCAACGTCGTCGTGATGACGTCGGCGGGCGACCTCGTCCGCGTGTCCCGTGCGGGCAAGGTGCTGTGGCAGGTTCCGATGATGGAGCTTTATGGCCGCTTGACCTTCCCCAACGGTCGGACGGGCGCCCCGTTCGTCGTCGACGACTTGGTCATCGTCCACGGGATTACCTCAAACTGGGGACGAGACGGCGCGGCGCGCGACCGGTTCCAAGCGTTCGACCTCGCGACGGGCCAGCTGGTCTGGGCGAGCACGCCCGGCGTTCAACCCCGCGACTATGGCTGGGGCAGCCCCGTCGTGGCGGAGGTGGGCGGTCGACGGACGCTGCTGGCCGGAACCGGCTGCGGTCACCTCGTCGCGATCGATCTCGCCACCGGAGAGCCGAAGTGGCGTCAGCCCATCGCCGACGGCGGCGTCAACGTGACCCCCGTGGTGGTCGGCGACCTCGCGATCGTCGCACATGCGGTCGAGAACATCGGTTCGAACAAGACGGGCGGCATGTTCGCCGTGCGGCTCGGTACAGAGGCGCAGATCGTCGAACCCGATACGACGCCGGTCCGGCAGGCGATCGCTTGGCGCAACGACATCGATGCGTTCAGCAGCTCGGGGGTTGCCGTCGACGGGGTGGTCTATCAGGTCAACCAAACGGGCGATCTGTATGCGGTCGACGCGGCGAATGGCGTGATCCTGTGGCAGCGGAAGCTGGCGACCGATCAACTCCACGCCAGCCCGATCTCGGCGGGCGGCCACCTGTACGTGCCGGTCCGTGAGGGCGTGCTGTACGACCTGCGCGTCTCGCGGGAAGGGGCTGAACAGCTCGGCGCTTACAAGGTCGAAGGGGAGCTGTTGGGCGCGCCGATCGCCGCTGACGGGCAGCTGTTCGTGCTGTCGACCGAGGCGCTGTACGCGTTCGGGAAGCGCAAGGCGGGTCGGCCGGTCGTGCCCGTGCCTGCCGCTGCCGTGCCCGTCTCCGAGGCCGTCGCGCTACGGGTTCGTCCCGCCGAGGTCATCCTGCGGCCGGGGGAATCGGTCTCGATCCGCGTCGACCGCCTCGACGCTTCGGGGCGGCGCATCGACACCGTGGCGCCGACGTCGGTGACGCCGTGGATCCCGCCCACCGCCAAGGTCAAGTCTACGATGACGGCGACGTTTGCCGACGGCGTCCTTACAGCACCTGCGGATGCTGGGCTGACGGCGGGTGCGTTTCAGGTCAAGGTCGACGACCTCGTCGGCACGTTCCGAGGCCGCACGGTGAGCGGGGTGCCGTACGCCCAGGACTTCGAAACGTTCCCGCGCACTGAGACCGACAAACTCACCGGTGAGCTGTTCGGGTGGCCGCCGCTCCCGTGGATCGGCGCGCGGTTCAAGTGGGACGTTCGCGCGCTCGACGGGGACCAGGTCCTCAGTAAAACCGTCGACAACCCGTTGTTTCAGCGTTCGCTCGTGTTCGTGGGTCATCCCGACGAGTCGGACTACCGCATGGAGGTCAGCGTCCGGTCGGACGGGAACGCGCGCCAGATGAGCGTCGCGGGCGTCCTGCACCAGCGCTACCTCATCGCGCTCAAGGGCAACCAGCGCGTTCTCGAGATCAGCTCGAACCAAGACCGCCTCAAGCGCAGCGTGCCCTTTCGGATGGAGCCCGGGGTGTGGTATCGGCTCGTGAGCGAGGTCCAAACCGGGGAAGATGGCGTTGCCCACGTCCGCGCGAAGGCGTGGCCCGTCGGTACGTCCGAGCCGGACGCATGGACGATCACGGTGGATCACGAGGAGGGGCATCGTCACGGCGCGCCCGGTTTGTTCGGCTTCACCCCGCCAAATCTCCACAAGGTCCACCTCGATGACCTCGTGGTCCGCCCGATCGAGAAGGAGGCACAATGATCCTCGCGCTTACGCTGGCGCTCGCGCACGCGGAGGACTGGACGGCGTGGGGCCGCACCATGGAACGGAACATGGTCTCGCCGGAGTCGCCGCCGGTGGACTTCGCGCCGGGGACGTTCCGCGCGGGCACCGAGGAGGTAGATCCTGCCACCGCGAAGGGCCTGAAGTGGGTGGCGACGCTCGGAAGCCAGTCGTACGGCAACCCCACAGTCGCTCGCGGCAAGGTGCTCGTCGGGACGAACAACCAGCGGGAATACCGGCCGGGCGTCGTCGGCGACTACAGCTTGGTGTTGGCGTTCAACGAGCAGGATGGCAAGCTGGTCTGGCAGCACAGCACGCCGAAGATGGGCTCGGGGCGCGTGAACGACTGGGAGTTTCTCGGCATCTGCTCGTCGCCGACCGTCCAAGAGGACAGGGTGATGTTCGTCACCAACCGCGGGGAGGTCGTCGCGGTCGACCTCGACGGGATGGCGGACGGCAACCAGGGCGTTCAGGATGAGCCTGCCCGCATGGCCGCGGTCGGTAAGGCGCCGCCTGAGCCGCACCCGCTCGACGCCGATGTGCTGTGGGCCTACGACATGCCCAAGGAGCTCGGCGTCTTCCCGCACAACATCACCTCGAACTCGGTGCTTCTCTACGAGGACTTGGTGATGGCGGTCACGAGCAACGGGGTCGACTGGTCGCACATCGACCTTCCGAGCCCGTTCGCGCCCGCCTACGTCCTGCTCGACGGCAAGACGGGGGCGTACCGGGCCGAAGAGGGGGTCGGGATCAGCGAGCGCACGATGCACAGCAACTGGTCGTCGCCGACGTGGGTCCCTGCGATCGGCGCGACGCCCGCGCAGGTGGTGTTCGGTGCCGGTGACGGCTTTCTGTACGGCTTTGATCCCCAACCGGTCGACCAAGGGGGCCTCAAGGTGCTCAAGGAGCGCTGGCGGCTCGATGGCAACCGGGCGGATTACCGGGAGAAGGACGGCGCGAAGATCGATTACCCCAAGTTCGACGGTCCGAGCGAGTTCATCGGCACGCCCGTCTACGCGGAGGGCAGGGTCTACGCGATGATCGGGCAGGACCCCGAGCATGGACCGGGGGTGGGACGCCTCACCGCGGTCGATCCCGCGCACCCGGAGGCGCCTGCTTGGACGTACGACGCGATCACGCGGTCGATCTCCACGCCGGTGGTGTACGACGGGGTGGTGTACGCCCCGGACTACGATGGCCGGCTGCACGCGGTCGACGCCAAGACGGGCGCGCCGCTGTGGGTCCATGACACGCGCGCGCACATCTGGGGCTCACCGATGGTGGCAGGGGGCAAAATCTACCTCGGCGACGAAGATGGGGTCCTCACCGTGTTCAAGGCGGGGCGGACGCTGGTCGTCGAGAAGGAGATCCCGTTCCCCGCGCCGATCTACAGCTCGCCGATCTTGGCGAACGGGGTGCTGTATGTCGGGACGCAGACGCACCTGTACGCCTTCGACGGTCACCCTTGACCGGCACCCTCGCAGGGTGGGTGCTCCCTCCGTCACGGTATGGCGCCGCGTCGCCGTCGCTGGGCTGGGCAGAGATCGAGGATCTGGGGTCGCCCATCGCCGCGCTCGGGTGGCGGAGGGTGCTGCTGGTGACGGACGCCGGCGTTTGGGGGGCTGGGCTCGCTCCTCGGCTCGGGCGTGCGCTGTTGCTCTCGGGACTCGCGGTCGAGCACGACACGGACACGCCGGTCGAGCCGTGCGAGGCCGACGTGACGCGCCTTGCTGCGCGTGCGCTCGCCTGGGACGTCGATGGTGTGGTCGCGATGGGCGGCGGCTCGGCGATCGATGCGGCGAAGGGGGCGGCGCTCGAGGCGACGAACGGCGGGCCTGTGGGTCGGTGGTGGCGGACGCGCGCCCCTGCACCGCCGCTCCCGCTCGTCGCGGTCCCGACCACGGCGGGGACGGGATCCGATGTCCAATCGCATGCGTTGATCTCGGGGGATGACGTCAAGATGGCCATCGGGCATCCGGGGCTGATGCCAGTGCAGACGTGGTTGTGCCCGGAGGTTTTGGTCA
>JBEIFN010000164.1:0-5488 GCA_040382435.1 Alphaproteobacteria bacterium | reverse complement strand
GACTCCAGACTCAGCTCACGACGACCCACGAAGGCAGCCGTCAGCAGCCCCACGGCATCCGCCCGCGTCGCAAGCGTCGCGCGGGTGGGCGGCAAGGCGTCGTCCGCACCGCTCACGCCGCTGCGCAGGGGGGACGCCCCCGTCAACAGCACGGCCGTCGCCGGGACCAGCGCGTCGGACGCCGCAACGAACGAAGAAAAGCGTACGGAGGGCGCGGCGAGCAACGGCTCGTCTCCCGACCACCCCTCGACCGTGACCAACAAGGAGCCGCGCGTGTGCCGCACGGCGGTTCGCGGCGATTCGGTCACCGCGATCGCCGCCGCCAGGCCCGCGCAGACGACGACCCAAGCCACCCCCAAGGCGCGCCAGCCCAACCACGGCCGCCACCCACGCGCGCGCCGCGACTGGATCGCCGAAGCGTTCCACGCTGCCAAAAGGCCCGCCAACGGCACGCCGGCGAGCGCGAGTACGCCTTGCGCGAGGGGTCGTTCGGCCACCAACGGGAGCAACATCCACGAGGCCAACCACGCGGCCGCAAGCCCAAAACGCGCAGGTCCGCCGAGACGCACCCGCAGCAACACGCCGCCCATCCCACCCGAGCAAGCCGCGTGCAGCGCCGCCGAGACGACCACCAGCAGGAAGGCCGAAGCGCCGCCATGGCCTGCAAGCGGCGAGACGACGGCGACGATCCCCGCGAGCGCCCCCGCCATCGCGCCGAGCCACGCCGCGGCCGTCCCCCCGGAGACCTCATCCTCGAGCACGTCCTCCCAGCCCTGCATCGAGACGCCTCCACGAGAGGGTCTAGCGCGGCGAACGCGATGTGGCGGGATACGACGACCGACGCGGGAGGTCGCATGTTCACCGGAGCCTTGGTCGTGTCGCTGTTCGCCACCGCACACGCCGACGAGGCCGCAGACGCCGCGTTCGTCCAGTCGTTGCAGGCTGCTGCGCGCGCCTCGAGCGAGGCCTACGACGAGCTGCGGGTCCTGACCGACACCATCGGTCACCGACTGAGCGGGTCGGCGTCGTTGGATCGTGCGATCGCGTGGGCACAGGCCGAGCTCCTCGCCGACGGCCACCAGGTCGCCCTCGAACCGGTCGACGTCCCGGTGTGGCGACGCGGCGCGCTCAGCATCCAAGAAGTCGCCCCGCTCGACCGCCCCTTGCATGCGTTGGCGTTGGGCAACTCCGTCGCGACCGACGGGGATGGCGTCACGGCAGAGGTCCTCGTGGTCTCTTCCTTCGAGGAATTCGCCGCCGTCCAAGGCCGCGCAGCGGGCCGGATCGTCGTCTGGGACGTCCCCTTCACCACCTACGGCGAGACGGTGCGGTACCGCGGCGAGGGTGCGACGGTTGCGAGCCGCGCGGGCGCTGTCGCGTCGCTGGTTCGCTCGGTCTCGCCGATCAGCCTCGACACTCCGCACACCGGCAACCAACGCTACGGCGCCGACGTCACGCCGATCCCGACCGCGGCCATCACCCTCGAAGACGCCACGCGGCTCCATCGTCTCCAAGACGCAGGCATCTCCCCACGCCTGCACCTGTCGCTCACGGCGAGCCAAGCGGGGACGGCGCCATCGGCCAACGTGGTCGCCACGCTTCCTGGCCGAGAAGTCCCCGACGAGGTCGTGCTGATCGGCTGTCACCTCGACAGCTGGGACGTCGGCCAGGGCGCGCAGGACGACGGCGCTGGGTGCGTCACCGTCATGGCCGCGCTCGACCTGCTGCGCCAAGCCCCGACGCCGCCGCGACGCACCGTGCGCGCGGTGCTGTACACCAACGAAGAGAACGGCCTCGCTGGAGGGAAGGCATACGCGGCCGCTCACGGCCGAGAAGCCATCTTGTACGCCATCGAAGACGACACCGGCAGCGGTCGTCCGCTTGGCCTTGGCGTCGAGGTCGAGGGCCCTGACGGGGAGTCCGACCCCGTCCGCGCCGAGGCGGTCGCCGCATCGCTGGCGCCGCTCGCGCATTGGCTCGCCCCACTCGGCGCGGGCGAGGTCGGCCCCGGCCACAGCGGCGCCGACATCTCGCCGTTGCTCGCCCTCGGCGTGGTCGGGCTGGGACTCTCCCACGACATGACAGGCTACTGGCCCGTCCACCACACCGACGCGGACACCTTCGACAAGGTCGACCCGGCCTTGGTGCGCGAGAACGTGGCCGCGCTCGCCACGGCGGCCTGGTACCTGGCCGAACGCGCGCCGGACCCCCGACCAGCGCGAAAGCCTACGATCAAGGCGCGACGTTGAACGTCCCCACGCTCCATGTCCTCACCGATGCCAAGCTCGGCCGCGGTTGGGGCCACCTCGCGCTCGCCCAAGCCGCGATCGCCGGAGGTGCCGACGGCGTCCAGCTCCGAGAGAAGTCGGGCGACGACGCCTTGCTCCGCCCGCTCGCCCAGCAGATCGCCACGCTCTGCGCTGCATCCGGCGTCGGCCTGATCATCGACGACCGGGTCGATCTCGCCGCGGACCTGGGCGCCGGCGCACACGTGGGCGCCAACGACCTCTCCCCCCGGCAAGCCCGTCGACGCCTCGGTCGCCACCGCCTGCTCGGCGCGACCGCCAACACTTGGGAGGCACTGCTCGCGCTCGACGACGAACCGATCGACTACATCGGCGTCGGTCCCGTGTTCACGACGTCCTCCAAGGCAGGCGCGCCGCCAGCGCTCGGCCTCGCCACGTTCGCCCTGTGGGCTGCACGTGCGCGTCACCCGGTGGTCGCCATCGGAGGGATCGACGCCGTCAACGCAGCCGATGTGCGTTCCGCAGGGGCCCACGGCGTCGCCGTGCTCGGCGCGGTGGCATCGTCCCAAGACCCCGGCGCCGCCGTCGGTCAACTCCGCAGGATCCTGCAATGAGTGGGCGACGCATCGCGGTCATCGGAGGCGGGATCATCGGCCTCGCCACCGCTTGGCGTCTTCAACAACGAGGCGACCGCGTCACGGTCTTGGACGCTGCCACGCCGGGCGAGGGCGCGAGCAGCGTCGCCGCTGGCATGCTCGCACCGCTTTGCGAAGCCGACGAACTCGCGGCCGACACCCACGCGATGGCCGTCGCGAGCGCCCAACGGTGGCCGGCGTTCGCCCGCGCGCTCGAGGCCGCGACGGGACGGAACGTCGGATTTCGCACTGGCGGGACCTTGTTGGTCGCGACCGACGGAGACGAGTGGATCGCCCTACAGCACCACGCCGCGACGCTCGCGCGCGACGGATTGCACTACGAGCCCCTCTCGGTGCGCGAACTCCGGCGCCGCGAACCGGCCCTGCATCCCCGCATCGCAGGAGGCTACGCCGCGCCCGACGACCATCAGGTCGACGCTCAGGCCGCCGTCGCCGCGCTGCTCTGCGCCGCGACCGGCGAAGGCGTGGAGATCCGCCCCAACGTCGAGATCGGCCGCCTCGTCGACGAGATCGACACGGTGACGCTGCACGATGCAACCGATCGCCCCGTCGGAACCTACGAGGGCGTGGTGGTGGCGACCGGCGCCGCCGCGCGCAACCTGCTGCCCGATCTGTGTCCCGAGCCGGTGATCCCCGTTCAAGGCCAGGTCGTCGTGTTGCGCGGCGAACGCCTCCTCGACCACGTCGTCCGCACGCCGCGCGTCTATCTGGTGCCGCGCGACGAGGGGCACCTCGTCGTGGGCGCGACGATGGAAGAACGAGGACACGACCGCACGGCCCGCGTACGTCCCGTCCTGCATCTGCTGCGTGAGGCGACCCGGGTGCTCCCCGGCGCCGAGGAGCTCGAGATCGTCGCCCTGCGGTGTGGGCTACGTCCCACGTTCGGCGACGGGCGCCCGCGCGTCGGCCCCACGCACCATCCACGGGTCGCGCTGGCGCTAGGGCACCACCGCCACGGGGTGCTCCTCGCGCCAGAGACGGCGCATCGCCTCGCGACCGCCTGGGAGCCCGAGGCGCGTCCAGTCCCCCTCAGCGGTTGAGGATGTGGATCGCCTCGCCAAGCGCCGCCTTGGCCGCTTCCATGATCCCCTCACCCAGCGTCGGATGCGGGTGAATCGTCAGCCCCAGATCAAGCCCCTCCGCCGCCATCTCCACCGCGAGCGCAGCTTCAGAGATCAGGTCCGACGCATGCTGTCCGCAGATCGTCACGCCGAGCACCTCGCGGGTGTTGGCGTCGAGGATGACCTTGAAGAAGCCCTCGGTGTCCCCCGTCGTGAGCGCGCGCCCGATGGCGGCGTAGGGGACCTTGCCGACCTTGACGTCGCCACGTGCACGCGCCGCGGCCTCATCCAGACCTGCGACCGCGATCTCAGGATCAGTGAACACCACCGCAGGCACCGTCTTGGCGTCGTATTGCCGACGATGGCCCGCGATGACCTCGGCGACCAGCTCCCCCTCGTACGACGCCTTGTGCGCGAGCATCGGCTGGCCTGCGACGTCGCCGATCGCGAAGATGTGCGGCACCGACGTCCGCCGCTGCGCATCCACCTTGATGAAGCGCCCGTCCTTCTCGATCCCGACCGCTTCGAGGCCGAGGTTCTCGGTGTTGGGGAACCGCCCCACCGTCACGAGGACGGCGTCCGCAGCGATCGCCGACTCGCCCTGGGGCGTCGCGATCCGCACCGCGATGCCGTCGGCGGTCTTGTCCCAACCGAGCGCCTTGGCCTCGGTGATGATCTGAACGCCGGCCTTCTTGAGTTTGCGCTCGATGACCTTGGTGCAGTCCGGGTCAAAACCCGGCATCAGCGTCTTGGTGCCCTCGACGACCGTCACCTTGGCACCGAACTTCGAGAGCATGCTGCCGAGCTCGAGACCGATGTAGCCGCCGCCGATCACGACGAGCCGCTCGGGCAGCGACGTCAAGGCGAGCGCCTTGGTGCTGTCGAGGACGGGAGCATCGGCGTAGGAGAACCCGGGAATCTCGATCGGACGGCTCCCCGTGGCGACCACGATGTGGTCCGCCGTGTAGACCGTCGTGCCGTCCTTGGACGTGACCGTGACCTCGTTCGGCCCGGTGATCTTGGCGTCCCCGAACACCGTCGTCGCGCCGTTGCCCTTGAGCAACGTGTTGATCCCTTGGTTCAACTTGCTGGTGATGCCCTGCTTCCACGCCTGTAGTTTGGGCATATCGACGCGGACCGCACCCTCGACCTCGATGCCCATCGTGCCCGCGTGACGGATCTCTTCCAGCCGCTTGCCCGCCGTGATCCATGCCTTGGACGGGATGCAACCGACGTTGAGGCACACGCCGCCCCAGTGCTCCTTCTCCACGACCACCGTCTGGATACCGAGCTGAGCGAGGCGAATGCCGCAGGGGTAGCCACCGGGACCGGCGCCGATGACGAGGGCTTGAACATGCGTGGACATCACGACTCCAAAGGCGACAAGCGGGTAGCAAAAGGGGTGGACCGACAGGGTGGGGCAAGACGACGGGTCACGTCCGCACCACGAGCAAGGCGGGACCGTCGAGCGCAGCGACCTCGCGCATCGCGTCACCGACCGCCTGAGCGTCGAGACCGTCGACTT
>JBEIFN010000163.1:0-5488 GCA_040382435.1 Alphaproteobacteria bacterium | reverse complement strand
ATCCGCTGTGCCGCGTACCGGTCGCCGAACGGGTGCGCGTTGGCCGTGCTTGCGACGACGCCCAAGACGGAGGGCCAATGGGCGAAACCAAGCGTCCAAGGTCGACGTCGTAGCAAGCGCGTCCGCTCCTGCACGGGTGGGGTGCTGGTGCGGTGTCGGCACCTTCGCCTGGCGGTGGTATCCTCAAGATGAGGTCTTGGCCGATGCGCGCTGCCCGCGGCAACTACATGGTGATGTTCGCCCTGATGCTCCCGGTGCTCTTGGGGCTCATGGCGTTCGCCGTGGACCTCGGCCGCCTTCGCGTCGCCCGCATCCAAGCTCAGAATGCCGCAGACGCGGCAGCCGTGGCGGCCCTCGCTGCGCTGCGTGATGGTGGAAACTACGGTGACGCCGAGGATGCGGCCGTCGCGGCGGCGAACGCGGTTCGGCTCCAGAGGATCGGCGACGGCTCGGGGGCCAACGACTTCAACGTCGATCTTGCGTTCGGCGAGTGGAACTACGCCGACCAGGCGTGGCGTGCGGCGGGTTCGCCGTCGGGGGTCACGGTCAACGTCGAGACGAACGAGCCGCTGGGCTTGTTGTTCGCGCCGATCTTTGGCACCAAAAGCTACGGGGGCGGCAACGACGGCGCCGACGCGCGCGCGCGGGACGTCCGTGTGGGGCGCCGCGCGGCGTTTCGTGGCCGCGACGTGGTGTTCGTGATCGACACCAGCCGCGAGACCACCGCCGCGCTGGGGGATGTCCGTGGCGCGGTCCTCGACGCGATCGACCGGATGATCGCGTTCGAGGTCCCCGAGGATCGCGTCGCCTTCATCGAGTTTGCCGGAGACGCCAAGCTCAACCGCGGCCTCACCCGACTCCGCGGCGCCAACGCGAGCGTACGGGACGAGGTGAGCAACGTGCGTCCCTGCCGCGTCGGCATGGACGCTTGGTACCAGTTCTACAGGTTCTTCGCCCCCTCCTTCGATTACGAGCTCGATGGCTTCCAGCCGTTTGGCTACAACGCGATGGCGTTGACCGAGGAGGTCGCCGCCTGGTCGAGGTCGGGTCTGTGGCTCTCGTGGGACTTCGAGGACCACTCCTCGTACATGTTCCGCGAGGTGTTCTTCCCGGCCGACGCGGACATTCCGCGGTCCGAGTCCACGTGGTACCGCGCGCAGCCGGAGTCGGTCATCTGCAAGGCGATGTTCGCGAGCTACGAGCTGTTCGCGCAGTGTGACCCGCGTCGCGTCGAGGACGCTGGCGACTGCGTCCCTCGCGCTTCGAGCACGCTCGACTGTCACGCGGGCAACTACTGGGAGGGGCGTTCGGGGCGCTACGACACCTCGGTGCACCTCCCCGAGATCGACTGCACCTCGTTCGGACTCGGCGAACCCTACCCGGGTCAAGAGGCGTACTGGGATGGGGGCGACGGGGTCGTGGGCGTCGACTCGCCCGATCGCGCCTACGTTCAGGCGGGGACGCGGCACGGCGCGGGCCTACAGCTCGCGGCGAACCTGTTGAGCGCTGTGCAGCCCTCGCGGAACGAGCCGACGGTCATCCTCGTGACGGGGGCGGCGCCCAAGTGCGGCCCGTTGATCGATGAGGCTGACGCACCGACCTGCGGCGACGAGGTCTACGACGAGGCCTACGACGCGGTCGAGGACCTCGAAGCGTTGGGGGCGGTGACGCACATCGTCGCGCTGCTCGAAGACGACGTCGGCGCCGAGGCCGTGCTGCGGACGCTGACGACGGGGCGCGGCTCGTTCTCGGTGGCGGAGTCCCCCGATGGACTCTCTGAGCTGCTCGACGAAGTGGCGCGCGACCTCAAGATCCAGATGGTGCAGTGATGCGTCGTTCGCTGCGCCGCGGTGTCGAGGTGGTGGAGTTCGCCTTCATCTTCCCGTTGTTCTTGATCCTGTTCTTCGCGATGCTGGAGTTCAGTTGGTACCTGTACCAACGCAACGGCGTGGTGGATGCGGTGCGCATCGCCTGTCGGTATGCGGCACAGCTCGACCCTGCGATCGATGACCTCGAGGATGCGGCCGCCGAACGCCTCGAGACCGAGCTGCAGATCGTCGGCGTTGACTGCTCCGATGTGGCCTGCTTCAGCCTGATCGAGGTGTTCCCCGAGAGCCTGCCGCCGCGCGTCGTGTGCAGCGCGCGCGTGGGCTTCCGGGCACTCACCGGCGCGTTCGGGCAAGAAAGCTCGGCTGGCGCGTTCACCGGCGTCCAGGTCGGTGGAGGGAAGTTCGACGGACGCGGGATCCTCCCCAACACCGTCAGCGGCACTTCGGTGGCGATGCTGGAGAACTTGCAATGAGCGCGTGGGGCTTTGGCGCGTCACGGTTCCGCCGTCGTCGCGGCGTGTCGATCGTCGAGTTCGTGATGACGCTCCCGCTCGTCATCGGCCTGCTCCTCGCGACGTTGGAGTTCGGCTGGTACTTTTCTCGCTTGGCTGCGCTGGATAGCGTCATCTACGACGCGGTGCGGGTCGGTGGGTTTCAGACGACGCGGACGCGCGCGGTGATCGCGACTGAGGAAGCTGCGCAGACGATGCTCGCCGACGTCGGGTTCAATTGCAACTCGGGCTGCAACTTGCGGGCGACGACCTACACCGAGGGCGGCGTACTGCTCGTGGAGATGGAGGCGTCGGTCCCCTACGACCAGCTGACCAACGTCTTGCCGACGTCCGGCGGGCTGCTCGGGTTCGTCACGCCGCAGACGCTCCGTGCGCGGGCGGTCATGCCGATCGTCGGTCCGTAAAAAGGAGAAGACGGCCACCGCGGGTTGCGCGCGTGACCGTCGTGTCGTCGCAAGCCGCCGCCCTAGCGACGGCGGCGCGACCTCAGTCGTGGGACGTCGTGGGGGCCGGCGTGGCCGGGGCGGGCTCGGTCGGTGCGGCCTCGCCGTCGGCGGCGGCGGCCTCGTCCTCCTCCTTCTTCTTGGCGTCTTCCTTGGCCTTCTTGGCGTCTTCCTTGGCCTTGGCCTTCAGCTTGGCCTTGTAGGCCTTCGGGTCGTACTTCTCGAGGAGCGCGAGCTGCTCCTTTTCGGCGTCGAGGACTTCCCACGTCAAGCCGAGCGCTTCGAGCTGCGGTCCGATGACGTCCTTGGGGCCGGTGATCGTGACGATGGCGTGCTCCGTGCAGCCCTTCATGATGCGGATCAACGCGTTGGCGTTGACCGCGGCGATGTCGTCACCCGCACCGGTGATGCGGTCCCAGCCCTCGCCGCGACGCAGCGGGCCGGTCAGCTCGGCGAGCACCTGGTCGAGGGCTTGGGCTTGCAAGCCGGACTCGCGCGCGAGACGCAGCTTGTGCAGGGTCAGCTCGGCCTGATCGACCTTGCCCGACTCGACCGCCTTGGCGGCTTCGAGGAAGAACTGGATCGTGCGCCCGATGCCCTTGTTGAGGGCGAGCGAGCTGAACGTCAGCGTCGCCGTGCCGTCGTCGCGCATGCCCGCGAACGCCACCGGCGTGTACGAGAGCGCTTCCTTGACGCGCAACGTGGTGAAGACCTGGTTGAACAACAAGCTGCTCAACACACCGACGGCCGGGCGGTCGCGCTCGCCGGCGACGTCGAGCCGGCACGTCAAGTCGGTCTGCGACTGCGTCTTCTTCGCGTCGTCCTCGACGAGGATGCGGAACGGTTGGGTCGGCATCGTCGGCTCGGGGAGCTGCCCGTGCCAGCCCGGCTTCTCGGCGGTGCGGCCCTGCCAGTCGCCGAAGTGGCCTTGGGCGAGGCCGCGGGCCTTCTCGGGATCGACGTTGCCGGTGATGATCAAGACGGCGTTGCTCGGGTCGACGACCTCGTCGAGGAACGAGGTGACCGTGGTCTTGTCGAACGCCTTGGCGACTTGAACCTCGTCCCACGTCCAGTCATGGCGGTACTTGGCGTCGGGGTACAGGTGGTGCGCCACGGTCTGCGACATGTGCCACGACTTGCGGCCCCAAGCGCCCTTGAGGTCGCCTTCGAGGTCGGCCTTCCACTGGCCGGCACCGTCGAGGTACGGCGCCATCTTCTCGATCTCGTCGCGGATGATCCACAGCGCCGAGTCGAGGTTGCCGCTCGGACCGGCGAAATCCATCCGCCAAGCGTTGTCCCAGCGCGAGAAGCTCAGCGTCGGACGCGACTCACCGGGGACGAGGCCCGGGATGCCCGCGAAGGTCGCCCAGTTCGCTTGGCCAGCCACACGAAGCGGATCGTTCGCCGCGCCGATGACGTTGCTGGTGGCGAACTCGAACAGGCCCTCGTCGAAGTTCGCGGGACCGCCGCCGAGCAGCAAGCCCACCTGCACGAGCGGGACGTTGCCGTGCGGGAGCACGACGACGCGCATCCCGTTGCCGAGGGTGAAGTCGACCATCTTGCTCATGTCGAGGCGGACGCGCGCGGCCGCGATCTCGGCATCGGTGACCTTGCTCATGTCGTCGGAGCTGCGGACGACGTCGTCGCCGGCGGACGCGCCGATGTAGCCCGACTGCGACGAGGTCTTGTCGACCTCTTCGTCGGGGAGCGGCTCGACGATCAAGCGCGCGACGCGGTCGCGGCGCAGGTACTCGCTCGCGAGCTTGCGGATCGAGCCCATGTCGATGCTCATCGCCTGCTCGAACGACTTCTTGTAGTAGTTCGGGTCGCCGGTGAGGTGGGCCCACGTGCCGATGTTGTCGGCGCGGCCTGCGAAGATGGTCGCGTAGGTGTCCATCGAGAGCAGCCCCTGCGCGAGGAACTCGTAGCGCGCGCGGGTGAACTCGTTGTCGAGGAACGGTTGGCTCTCCGGGTCGGGCGACGAGATCTTGTAGACCTGATCGATCATCTTCTCGATGACGTCCTCGGGCCGGATCTTCTTGTTCTTGACCTCGGCGATGCACATGATGGTGGTGTTGAGGACCTCGGGCTGCGCGAAGCACCCCGACTCGTTGTAGTTGATGTCGCCGCCGCCGTAGACCTCGCGCAGACCCCCCATGATGATGCCGCTCGACAGGTTGCCGAGGAGCTGCAGGTCGAGGTGGTTGCTGCGGTAGCCGCCCGGCAGGGACCAACCGATCGCTGCGACGGGCTTTTCGATCGGCGCCTTCTCGGTGACGATCTCTTTCGTGCCGAGCGGCGGGACGGGCCGGGTGTCGGGCTCCCACGGGATGCGCGGCTTGCGCTTGCCGGGGTCGGGGAACTTGTAGGCGACCTTGTTGCCCTTCGCGAACTGGTCGGGGTCGTAGGCGAACGTGAGGAAGTCCGACGGGTTGTTGGTGTCGGCGGGCCGTCCGAGCCACGGCTTGGCGACCTGGTAGTACATGTCGTCGGTCAGGCGCGGATCGAGCACCTTCTTGTCGAAGTTGGTGAAGATCAGGCTCGCAGCTTCGCGAGGATCGAAGTCACCGACGACCATGATCGTGGTGTCGCTCGGCTTGTAGTTCTTGTCGACGTAGGCCTGCAGGTCCTTCAACTCGATGTTGTCGATCGTGTCGTGCGTGGACGTGCTGTGGTACGGGTGGTCCGCCGGGTACAGGACGTT
>JBEIFN010000162.1:0-5592 GCA_040382435.1 Alphaproteobacteria bacterium | reverse complement strand
AGGTATCGTACCGAGGTTGCCGTCCGTGGCGTGCGGGCTAGAAAGAGAGTCGGAACCATGGAGGATGCCATGCGCGCACTACGTCTGTCTTCGGTGATCGTGGCGCTTTCGGTGATCGGTTGCTCGGATGCCGCCTTTGAGAACGGTAAGCTCGACGCATGGGACGGCGAGCCCGTCAGCGCCGCGCTTCCCGGCGAGGAGCTCCCGCCGCCCCCCACCGCGACGTTGACGCTCAACAACCCATCGCTCGTGTTGGGCAAGTACAACAACCTCACGGTGACGGGCCTCGGGGCGGGTCAGATCGTGCGGATCTACCGAACCACGGGCACGGGCTCCACGCCGACCTGCCTGACCAGCCCCGTGATCTGTCTCGACCTCAACGGTCCGACGAACCGCATCGTCGTGGCGGGCAGCGGCACCGCCGACGGCACCGGCAAGGCGGTCATCTCGGTTTGGGTTCCGACCGCGAGCACGAGCTACACCAACCGCTACCAAGCGGTCGGCGATTACAACAACCCCACCGGCTACACCGTCAGCAACGTCACGCTGGGCGCCTATCTGTCGGCCACGGGCGACTCCGACGGCGACGGCCTGAGCAACACCCAAGAGCTGACGTACAGCACCGACCCGGGCCGCGCCGACACCGACGGCGGCGGGCTGAACGATGGCGCCGAGATCGCGGCGGGCAAGAACCCGCTCAACGCGGCGGACGACGGCGCCGACGCCGACGGTGACGGCTACACGACGTCGACGGACTGCAACGATGCCGACGCGTCGATCAACCCCGGCGCCAAGGAGCTGTGCAACGCGGTCGACGACGACTGCGACGGCACGAGCAACGAGTCGGACTTCTGGTGGGACCCGGCCTGGCCGTACCGCGCCCTCGTCACGGTGACTGGGCCGAGTTCGCAGGCCACCACGGGCCTTCCGGTCGCGCTCGATGTCAACTTCGCTTCGCTCCTCGCGTCGGTCGGCAACACCAGCGGTCTGAACGCCGACAGCATCCGCGTCGTCCGTCAGGACTGCAGCCTCGGCGCGCCCGAGATGCCGAGCGAGTGGATGGACGACGTCGCAGGGATCTGGTCGCGCCGCGACATCCAAGACACCGTCGGCGACGAGTCCGGCGCGATCGCGTTCCAGATCGACGCCGACGGCGATTACACCACCGACGAGACCCTCGCGGCGGGCTCCACCGTCACCTTCGGCATCTACTTCGGTGCCACCGACAACACCTCGGGCGTGACCGCCCCCGGCTACACCTCGGGCCTTGTCGCCACCTTGGGCGCCTCCAGCGCAGAGCTGAGCAACAACCTCGTCTACAGCACCTACGCCAAGACGTCGGGGTCGGGCGCGGTCGGCGGCCTCACGGATACGCTCGGCGCGCAGGGTGGGGCGAACGTCGGCCGTCAGGCGAGCTACGCCTCGGCCAACGGCATCTTCTTCAACGCCAACGGCGGCGGCGCGAACGGTCGCTGGCTGTCGGCCAAGGACGACACCAACGCCACGATCGAGGTCGTCCACGACGGTCCGATCTTCAGCGCCGTCCGGTCTTCGGGCACGCGCTCGATCACGACCCCGGTCGTCGGCGGGTTCGACTACGAGTACACCTACATGCTGTTCGCCGAGAGCGCGGCGCTCTACGTCAAGCCGTACTTCGTGGCGAACACCACCGCGTACATCGGCCCGCAGGGCTCGTACTGGAACGCGGCGGTTCGCGTGTTCGGCGTCGACAACAACAGCTCGCTGTCGCTCGGCACTTCGGACGGCACGCGCAGCTCGCCCGGCTTTGAGTGGGTGCGCGGTGGCTACGGCAACAACACGGCTTCGCCGGTTGGTTTTGCGCTCGGCTACCGCAACTCGGTCAGCTACCGGGCCGCGCCGGTGTTCTCCACCAACGGCCGCTATGTTGGCTTGACGGGCGAGGACCTCGCGTCGGCGACCACGACCCAGCGCCTCGTCAACGCGGGTGACGTCATCGTCAACTACCCCGTCCTCGCCGCGTACCCACACCTTGGCTTGTTCAGCACCGTGCAGGCCGACTTCTACGGATCGCTCGCGGGTGCGGCCACGACGTTGGGCTCGGCGCAGGCTTACTGACCGCCGCTCCGTCGCACCGCGAGCAGGCCGCTGCTCGCAAACCAACCGGCGCCCGGGGTCCCCACCCCGAGCGCCGTTGCCATGTCAGGGGTCAGGCCGATGTCTGCCGCGTAGACGTCACCGACGTAAGCGGCGGCCTCGGGATCGAGGGCGACGTGGGTCGGCAGGCCGAGGACGAGCGTGGCGGTGGCGTGGACGACCTCGGCGCCAGGCTCGCCCGTCTCCGGATCGAGGCCGGCCGGCAGGTGCAGGCTCAGCACGGGCGCGGCGGCGTCGTCGATCCACTCCGCGAGGCGGCGTTCTTCACCGAGCAGTGGTCCTAGCCAGCCGCCAAGTGCGTCGATCACGAGCTCGGCGTCGTGTACGTCGGCGGCGGGGAGCTGCTCGACGTCGTGGACGACGAGAGGTTCTGCCGACCATCCCGTGAGCCAGCGCGCCGCGGCTGCGACGGTGCGTGCGTCCTCTCCGGGGCCGGTGACGAGGACGACGCGCCGCCCTGCGGGGTCGTCGTCCCAGAACAGGCGCCGCATCGCGTCAGCGAGATGCCAGCCGATGAGCAGCGCGCGCGCCTCGGCGTCGGGCAGCAGGGTGGTCGGCAGCGAGGAAGCGACCTCGGGGCCGACCGAGGGGAGCGGTTCGACGGGGTCGGGGATCATGCTGTCCTCCCGCGGGGATCGTACCCCACGGCCGACCCGGCGAGCGATCCAACCTCGGATCCCGGGGCGAAAGGTTGCGAGCAGGGCGGGGATCGGCTAATCCGCGCCGTCCCGCTTGGGTGTGGGGCCTGTGCTTCTGTCGTGGTCGACAAAGCGACGCAGGTCCACCCTCCCACGGAAGAACCGAGGGTATCCGATGCAGATCGTCGTCCAGTCCGAGAACGCCTTCGCCCGTAAGCTCCGCGTCGAGGTCCCCTCCGAGCGCGTCGACCGTGAGCTGGAGCGCTCGTTCGACCGCCTGCTCCGCACCTCGCGGATCCCCGGCTTCCGGCCCGGCAAGGCACCGCGCAAGGTGCTCGAGGCGCGCTTTGGTGCTTCGGTGCAAGAGGACGTCGCCAACAACCTGATCCAGGCCGCTTGGACGACCGCGCTCACCCAGCACAAGCTCCAGCCCGTGAGCCAGCCGCGCCTCGTCGAGCCGGGCAACCTCGCGTCGGGCAAGGCCTTCTCGTTCACCATCGCCCTCGAGGTTCGTCCGGCGATCGAGGCCAAGGGCTACACGGGTCTCGACGTCGCGTGGCCGAGTGCTGAGCTCGCGCCGAGCATGGTCGACCAGGCGATCGACGCGCGGCTGCAGTCGCAGACGCGGCTCGCCGAGGTCACGGGCCGCGCGGTCGAGGCGGGCGACGTCGTCAACGTCGAACTGGCCTGTAAGGACGGCGCGAACGTCGTTCACGAGGCGCCCGGCACCTTGGTTCGTACCAACGGCGACGTCTGGCTCAAGGGCTTGGAGTCGTCGTTGATCGGCCTGAAGATCGGCAAGTCGTTCAAGGGCGAGATCACCTTCGCCGACGACGCCCGGACCGAGGCGGTGGCCGGTAAGACGCTCGCCGTCGTCGCCAAGGTCCTCGCGATCCAAGCCTACGTCAAGCCCGCGCTCGACGAGGCGTTCGCGAAGGAGCTCGGCTTTGATACCGTCGAGGCGCTGCGTGCCGACGTCGAGCGTCAGCTCTCCGAGGGCCTCGCCGACCAAGCGCGCAACCAGGCGCGTGCCAACCTCCTGCAGGCGCTGATCGGCGCGAACAGCTTCGACGTCCCGAACGCGATGGTCACCGAGAACCTTCAGCTGCTCCAAGAAGAGCTCCGCATGCAGGCAGCGTACAGCGGCCGCGATCCGCGCAGCCTCACCTTCTCCGAGGCCCAGCTCAACGACCTGCGTCAGCGCGCCGCGTTCGCCGCTCGGGGCGCGATTCTGCTCGAGAGCGTCGCCAAGCTCGAGTCGATCACGGTGAGCGACGCCGACGTCGAGGCCAAGATCGAAGAGCTCGGCAGTGGCCGCGGTCAAAACATCGAGTCGGTGCGGGCTTACTTCGCCGACGCCGGTCGTGCCGCCGAGCTCAAGGACCGGATCCTTGAGGAGAAGACGCTCGACTGGTTGCTCGACCGTGCCAACGTGACCCGCGGCTCGGCCGAGGGCACCGCTGCTGCGGGATCGTCGGATTCGGCGCCGGCCAAGAAGCCTGCGGCCAAGAAGAAGGCGGCCGAGGCCCCTGCCGCCGAAACCGCCGAGGCGCCCGCGAAGAAGCCTGCGGCCAAGAAGAAGGCTGCGGAGGCGCCTGCTGCGGAGGCGCCCGCCGCCGAAGCCGCGCCCGCCAAGAAGGCCTCGAAGAAGAAGGCTGCCGAGGACTGAGCGCGCGCGGTCGGCAGAGGAACAGGCAGCGCCGGGGGGCACCCTCCGGCGCTCGTCGCTTTTGGGCCCGATGCGGTTCCCGGGGGCTGGCGGCGTGGTTATGCGGGGCCGACGGAGGCCGAGCCATGCACGCCAGCCAGTTCTTCCTGCCCTATGTCTCGGAGACGACGCACCGGGGCGAGCGCCGGAACGACGTCTACTCGCGCCTGCTCGAGGATCGGATCATCTACCTCGGCTACCCGATCGTCGATGACGTCGCGAACGCGGTGATCGCGCAGCTGCTGTTCCTCGAGAGCCAAGACAACGAGAAGGATGTCTTCCTCTACATCAACAGCCCGGGTGGCGACGTGATGTCGGCCCTCGCGATCTACGACACGATGCACTACCTGCGGGCGCCGGTCGCCACGATCTGCGCGGGCCAGGCGCACGGTGTCGCGGCGCTGTTGCTCGCCGGCGGAGCGTACGGCAAGCGGCGCATCCTCCCGCACAGCCGGGTCTCGCTGCAGCAGCACGCCGAGCGCGGGTTCCAAGGTCAGGCCTCCGACATCGAGATCCGCGTGAACGAAGCGGTACGTCTGCGCGACACGGTGCACGAGGTCCTCGTGCGTCACACCGGCCAGTCGCTCGAGACCGTCCGCAAGGACACCGAACGTGAGCGCTTCCTCACCGCGGCCGACGCCGTGTCCTACGGGCTGTGCGACGAGGTCATCGACGGTCGCTTTGGCGAGAACACCGCGCCCAAGCGAGGCTGAGCGTGGCGACACGTAGCGGTGGTCGGCGCGCTGGTGGCTCGGCGCCGCCGCGCGACATCCTCTGCTCCTTCTGCGGGAAGTCGCAGAAGGAGGTCGTCAAGCTCATCGGCGGCCCGGGCGTCTATATCTGCGACGACTGCGTCGAGCTGTGCTTCGAGATCCTCTCCGAGGACGCAGACGCCACCGAGGTCGCCGGTCCGCCGGCGCCGCGCCCTCGCGACATCCAGGCCTTCCTCGATCAATACGTCGTCGGTCAGCCCAACGCCAAGAAGGTGCTCAGCGTGGCGGTGCACAACCACCACAAGCGCATCGAGTCGCGGAAGTCGGGTGACGACGTCGAGCTTTCCAAAAGCAACCTGTTGCTGATCGGACCCACCGGCACGGGCAAGACCCTGCT
>JBEIFN010000161.1:0-5614 GCA_040382435.1 Alphaproteobacteria bacterium | reverse complement strand
CCTCGGACTTCTTGTGGTTCCTCAGCATGTCGCACCACCGACGACCCGCTCGACTTCGAGCTCGAGCAGGCTGGTGAGCTGGTGCTGGCGACGCTCCAACAAGCTGCCGATCAACAGCCCCGGGACGGCCACGACGAGCCCGAGCTCGGTGGCGGTCAACGCCTCGGCGATCCCGGCGGCGACGCCGTTTCCGCGCGCGGCTTGGTCGGCGACCGACATCGTCGCGAACGTGTCGATCATGCCCATCACGGTGCCGAGGAGCCCGAGCAGGGGTGCGATCATCGCGGTGGACTGCACGAGCTTGTTGTGGCCGCTGAACAGCAGGCGGTACGGACCGACCGCGGCATCCAACCGCGCCGCGGTGGGGTGGACGCTTGTGCGCGCCTCGGCGCGGATCGCGGCCAGTGCGCGGCCAAACGGCAGGTTGGCCTGCCACCCGAGCCCGGCGCCGACGAGCCGGTTGGGACGCCACGCGCTCAGCACGAGCACGCGCCACGCGATCCCGTACCAGAGCACGATCATGCAGACGATCAAGGCGGGTCCTGTGGCGTCGGCGTTCTTCAGCGCATGGAGGAGGCCGTGCATCATCCGACCTCCACCGCGGTCGCCGACGCGTCGACGGAGGGCGGTGGAGGGGCGTCCACGGCGACGGCGGGCCGCAAGGCCGCCAGCCGTAGGTCTTCGAGCGCGTTGATCGTCCGCAACGCCGCGTTCTCGACCTGCGAGAGCAGGCCTTCGCCCCAACCGAGGAGGAGGTGTCCGATCAGCAACGACGGGATCGCGACGCCCAGGCCGAACTCGGTGGCGATCAGCGCCTCGGAGATGCCCTCCGAGAGCATCTTGGGGTAGGAGTTGCCAAACCGCGTGATCGCCTCGAACGTCGTGATGATGCCCGAGACGGTGCCGAGCAAGCCGACCAGCGGGGCGACCGTGGAGAAGACGACGATGGTCGTTCCGAAGCGCTCGACCTTGGGTGTGACCCCGAGCAAGGCTTCGCGTGCGACGTCCTCGAGCGCGTGGCGATCGAGGTCGGGCCGCTGGAGGAGCCGTTGGACGACCTCTGCGGTGACGCCGCCGAGGCCGCCGACGGCCGCTTGGCCCGCCGTGAGCTCTCCTCCGGCGACGCGGGCAACGGCCTTGTGGACGGCGGCCGCGCCACGGCCCGCCCAGACGAGGAGCAGCACGCGCAGCACGATGAGCGAGAACGAGGCGATGCCGAGCAGCAGGATCGCGTCCCCGACGACGCCGCCGAGGCGTCGCGTCTCTGCCCACGTCCGCGCCTTGTACTCCTCGACGCGCCGTTCACGGCCCTCGTGGAGGAACAAGCCCATGGTGGCGTTGGGCGTGCCGGCGGCGAGCGCCGTGCCGGTCGCGCCGTCGCCCGTGGTCGCCATCCCGAGACGGCCTTCGCCGAGCGGGAGCAGGGGCACCATGACGCCTTCGCGCTCTCCGAACGTGGCGATCTCGCCGACCTGGAGGATCGCGCCGGTGACGGCGTCGCCTTCGGCGTCGAAGAAGGTGCCGCTCTCGGTCCGGCGCACGCCCCCAGCGGTGCCAAGGGCTGCCGCCGCGTTCGCGAACGCAGCGTCCCATCCCTCGGTCGCGTTGGGGTCGGTCGCGAGGTTGCCGGCGAGCGGCTTCCCTGCACCTGCGAGGGTCGCCTGTGCCTGGACCCAAGCCGAGGCCAGCGAGGACGTCGTGTTCTCCTCGGTGGTCTGCGAGCGCAACGCTTCGTCGAGCGCGGCGCGTGCCGCGTCCGCTTGCGCTTGCAGGGAGGCGAGGGTGGCCTCTAGCCCCGCGATCGAAGCGTCGTGGCGCGCGCGGGCGCTGTCGGCTGCGGAGCGCGCCGTCGCCAGCTCATTGGCGAGGGCGTCGTGTTCCGCCTTGAGCAGCGCGTACTGGCGTTCGAACGCTGCATCGAGCGTCGGTGGTGGGGTGGGGGCTGGCGTCTGCGCGAGGGCGGCGCACAGGAAGAGGGCGATCACAGCGTCACCTCCGGCAGCGACCACGGGAGCTCGACCCAGCCCGTCCTTCCCTGCTTGTCGAACGCTTCGAAGAGCGCTTTCACGTGCTCTCTCTCGGTGGGGTCGGTCGTCTCGGTCCAGCGCCAGGCGGCCCCGTCGCGTTGGAGGGTTCCGCAAGTGCCGTCTTCAGCCTGAAACAGCATCGTGACCATGCCGAGCCGCGCGATCGTGACGTAGCGCTCGGCGCCGTCGATGGTGATGGTCGTGCGGTCGAGCGTGTTCTCGCGCGTGAGACGAAGCTCGTCTTCGACGTGCTGCCACAGGCGGGTGATCGCGGCGCCCGCGTCGATGGCGCCGGCGTTGACCTGGGATGCGACCGCGTCGAGGGCGGCCAGCCGTTCGTCCTTGCGGAACGGGATCCCGCGTTCGACGGCTTGCCGGAGTGCCGCGATCGCGGGTTCGACCGAGGGCTTGAGCGCGTCGCGGGTGCTGATGGCCGCGATCCGGGCCTCGCGCGCCGCTGCGAGCTCGCGTTGTGCGGCCTCCGTCTCGAGCCGCTGCGTGCGCACTTGACCTTCGAGGTCGGCCTTACGCGCCTCGAAGCTGCGTTCCGACTCGCGCAACGCGGACCGCTCATCGACGAGGTCGGCGTGGAGTGACTCGACCTGCGCCCGCAGGGTCGCGATCCTCGTCGCGAGCTTGTGCGCGGTTTCTTCGGCAGACGCTGCGCCCAACGTCAGCAGGACAAACGATACGAACATCCACGGGCGCATGGCCACCTCAAGGTTGCGCCCCCGTCGGCGTTCACCGACGGAGGCGCTGGGGAAGCATCAGTTGCGAGCGAAGTTGGTCCAGCCGTCCGACCAGTCGGCGCCGGCGGGGGCGAACGCGCCGATGTAGTCGACCGCCTCGAAGAAGCTGCCGCTCGGCGTCGCGCCGCCGCTCACCGCGTCGCTGCCGGCGGCGGGACGGTAGTCGGGGTTGCCGTCGACGTAGCCGGTGGAGACACCGACGTTGGCGTCGGCGTTGTTGCCGTCGCCGGCGTCGAGGGCGTCGGCCTCCTCGGGGCCCTGCGTCGCGGTGCCGCAGTCGAGCAGGACGTGGTTGAACGCGCCCTCGGTGTCGGCCGTGTCACGGATGTCGAGGCAGGCCGCGGAGAAGCCGGTGATGATGCTGCTCCACACCTGACCGGCCGTGCCGCGGCGCAGCAGGATGCCGAAGTTGTCCTCGGCGATTGCGTCGGAACCGATGAGCGTCAGGTTGCTCACGATCGGCTGAGACCGGGGAGCCGCGGCGAAGTCGGCCTCGTTGTTGTCGGCCTCGATGCCGTTGTTCCCGGCGTCGTCGCACTGGGTGATCAGGCCGAACTGCAGGCGGCCTTGGTAGCCCAGATCCCAGTCGATGTTGTCGTCAGCGTTGCAGGAGAGGACGAGGTGCTTGACGTCGACCGTGCCACCGAAGAACTCGACGCCGTCGTCGAGGTTGCTGTGGACCTGGATGTAGTCGACCGTGGTCCCGGCGCCGACGCCGGAGAAGCTGATGCCGTTGAGCTCGTTGTCGGGCGAGATCTCGGTGCCGGCGTACTCGACGCGGACGTAACGGAGCGTGCCGCTGCTGTCGTTGACGTCGTTGCCGCCGTACAGGCCGGTGCCGCCTTCGCCTTCGGCTTCGCACAGCGCGGTCCCGGCGGGGCACGCGTTGATCGGCGCGCGACCGTTGAGCACCACACCGCCCCAGTCGCCGCGCGCGCGCTGGCCCGGGAGCTGGTCGGAGGTGAAGACGATCGGGGCGTTGGCGGTGCCGTTCGCTTCGAGCTTGCTGCCGCGGCGGATGACGAGGAAGGCGTCGCTGGCGGCCTCGCCGTAGATCGTCGTCCCGGCTTCGATGGTGAGGACGGTCTCGTTGGTGTCGTCGCCGACGATGACGCCGCCGCGGAGCAGGTACTGGCAGGCCGCGTACAGCGTGGTGTCCTCGGTGATGTTGCCCGACAGGATGATCGGGCCGTCACCGCAGTCGATCGCAGGGGTGTCGGTGGTGTCGGCGGTGTCGGTGTCGCCGGCCGTGTCGCTGGTGTCCGTGGGGTCGGTCGACGGGTCCTTGCCGCCGCAGGCGACGAGAGGAAGGGCGAGCGAGAGTAGGGCGAGGCGAAGGGACATGCGGTCCTCCAGGTTCCCAGGAGCGGGAGCGGGAGTTTTAGACAATCCGTGTGACGGCCCGGCGGGCGCGGGGTGAATGTGCCGCATCGGCGTTCCGAAGAACGGGACGCATGCGTGACGTTGTGTGACGGTTGGAGCGAAACGTGACGAACGCGTAACGGCGGCGCGTTGCGGCACCGCGCACCGCGTCGGAATAGGGGGGCGCGTTCGTCGAGGAGTCGGCTTGAGCCGGGACGTTTTGGTGGTGTCGGCCGGGCCGGTGCCGGCGCCGTTCGGCTCGCCTGTCTACGTGGGTGGGATGGCAGAGGCGCTGGCGTCTTCGGGGTGCCGCGTGCGCCTCCTTGGGCCGCACCGGGCTTGTGGTGCGGCGCTGCGCGGCGTCACGCGACCACATCCCGTCCGTCAGGTGGGCGCGGAGGCCGTGGTCCCCGGTCCATCCCTTCGGCGGCTGCTCGACGATGTCCGCCTGGTCATCGACGTCGCGCGCGCGGTGCGCGTTCAGCGTCCTGACGTCCTCCTCGGCCACCACGGCGAAGGGTGGCTGGCGGCGTGGCTGGCGTGCCGACTCGTGGGAGCACGTGTGCCGGTCGTCTACGTGCTGCACACCTCGTTCGAGGACGAGCTGCAAGCGTGGCTCCCCGGGTTCGCCGCACGTTTCGCGCCTTGGACGCGCCGCGCGGGGGCGTGGCTCGACCGGTGGTTGGCGCGTGCCGCTGACGCGTGCCTCGCGCCTTCGCCCGCGGGCTGCGAACGACTCCGTGCATGGGGAGCCGCGTGGGTCGGTCTCGCGCTGCCGAGCGTCGATGTTTCCATCTGGCCGCGCCCGGCCCAGGTCCACGCGCGCGCGCGACTGGGCGTCCCTCGGGACGCGCCGGTCGCGTTGTATGCCGGCAACGTCGACGCCTACCAAGATGTGCCGCGCTGGGTCGACGCGCTCGCCCTTCTGCCGGATGTCCACGGGCTTTTTGCGCTGGCGTCGGCCCCTCCGGCTTGGTTGCGCGAGCGTGTCTCGGCGCTCGGACTCGAGGCGCGGGTCACCTTCGTCGTGGCCAACGACGCTGACGCGCTCGGTTGGGCGCACGCCGCCGCCGACGTCGCCGTGGTTCCGCGGGCCGTGTGCGCCGGTGTGCCGGTCAAGGCGCTGAACAGCCTCGCGTACGGCCTGCCGACCGTCGGGCTGGCGTCGGCGCTGCCTGCACTCGCAGGCCTGACGCGTGTCGAGAGCGATCGTCCGGAGGACCTGGCCGACGCTGTGACGAGCGCGCTCGATGGGGCTTCGCGTGCAGCGGGCGAGGGGTCGATGCCCGCCGATGGCCGTGGTGACATCTCCTGGTTCGCTTCGCTCGAAGAGGCCCTGCGCATTTCGGGCGGCGGTCCGAACGACCGTCGCGACACCCGTTGACGGTGGGTTATCAAGATCGTGGTTTCGGAATGGTCGGTCGCGGTGTCCCGCCCCTGAGATGCCCCGAGGTTCCCCGCGCCGCCGGGGTTGTG
>JBEIFN010000160.1:0-5623 GCA_040382435.1 Alphaproteobacteria bacterium | reverse complement strand
GTGCTGCGCCGTCGTCCGGATTGGAAGCCGCCATACCGGGCGCCCGGTGGCGACGCCATGCCCGCGCTGTTCGCCGTCGCGATGGTGTTCCTCTTCGTCTCCGCCCTCTTCGATCCCGCGACGCAGCTGCCGCTGCTCGGCGTCATGGCGGTGTTGACGGCGGGTTGGGTGCTGGCACCGCGGTGGACGGCGCCGGCGTAGCCAGCCACGCCGCGATCGCCGGCGCGAGCGCGTCGGCCATGCGACGGTGTCCGTCCCCGTTGAGATGGCACTCCGGATCCGTTCGAATGGTCGCCGGATCCACGTCGTAGAGCTGTGTCGGAAAGTCCACGTACGTCACGCCCGACGCCTCGGCTTCGGCCTTCAACGCCCCGTAGAAGTCGGCGCGCTCCTGGACATATTGGCGGAACGGCCGATCCGTCCGCGGCGACTCGAACATCACACGACCCGTGAGCCGCGGATCCGGGGAACGCACGAACGGGAGGTACCCGTCCCCCGTAAGCTGCGAACGCGGCGCCAACGTGGTGACGGCGTAACGCCAGGCGACAGCATGCTCCCACAACCATGCCTCGACCGACGGCGGGACGTAGGGCGTCAACCACGGGACGAGCGCGTTCCCACGCTCGTCTCGCTTGAGGCTGCCGAGATCGACCCACCAAGGCCCAGCCGCCCGCCACAGCGCGTCCGGCTTGTACACCTCGAGGATGCCCAGCGAGGGCCCCACCCGGTCGAGCGCTTGGCGGAGCGCAAGCTGCTGCTGGATCGCGCCGTAGCCCGAGACGCTGACGTTGTGAAAGCACACCCCCTGCCCCTCAAAGCGCGACCGAAGGTGGGCCACGAGGTTGTCTTCGTAGCGGCCCAGGACGCCCGGCGCGGTGGTGTACCAGATGCTGTCCCCGGCGAGAACGACGTGTCGCGCGCCCTCGCAGTCCCACCCGACGAGATCGACCCCCTGCGAGGGCGGCGGGTCCCAGAAGGGAGCGCCGTCACGCGTCTCGGTGGGAAACAACCGCGTGTCGATCAGCTGGACCGCCGGCATGGGGCGAACCCATCGCACGACGACCTCAACGGTCCCGAGCAGCAGGCCGACGGCAAACATGCCCTCCAGACTGCTCCGAAAGACGGACGTCCACGTTGTCATGGCAGCTCCGCCGGACGGCGGATCCGAATCCCGACGAGCACAGTAGCGGGCGCCGACGGACGCGCACCAAAGGGTCGGAAGCTCTCGAGGTTGGCCCGGTTGGTCACGTTCGTCGCCGTCGCGTAGGCCGCTACCGGCCCCCACACCGGCACCTCCACCGACAGATCGACGGTGAACGACGTCGGGACGCGCTCAGACGCAGGGATCTCGCCCGCGCCAGCGATGTCGCGCATGGCGCCGCGCAGGTTCGCCGCCAGTGACGCCGTCACGCGTGGGTGGGCGACCGAGAACCGCAGCGCGCCGAGGTGCTCGGGGACGTACGGCAAGGCGTCCCCCGCATCGACATCCCCGTACTGCGGGAAGGTGCTGAGAAACGAGGTCAGAAACCGAGCGTAGGTGTAGGTGTACGTCACCTCGCTCGACACCTCGACACCGCGCCCGACGGCGTGTTCTTGCCCGAAAACAGCCTCGAGGCCTGTAATCCTCGCGCGACCACCGCTGAGTTGCGCGTCGAGCGCCTCCTCGGCACACCCCGCCGAGAACGTGCAGGCCCCGACGAGGTTTTGGTATTCGGACCAGTAGCCGACGAGCTCGCCGTGCAGGCCGCGCGACGCCCCGCGCCCGCCCGCTTCGACGTTCCACGAAAGCTCGGGCCGGGTGCCGTCGGGTTGCCCGGGCGCCACGGGTGAGAAGCCGCGATGGACGCCGGCGAACACGTCGAGCCAGCCCGTCGCTTGCCCGAGCACGGCAAACCCTGGCAACGCGACGACCTGCACGTCGGCTTCGGCCGGCGCGCCCGCCTCGGCGGCCGTGGCATCGAGCGAGGTCGTCCGGATCGCCTCCACGCGAACGCCCGGCGTCAGCCGCAAGCGGCCCACCAGCAGGTCGTCGTGCAGATGCGCCGCGACGGCCTGTGCGGACGTCTGCCGATCGAGCAGCACCAACGTCGGGTCTGACGTGGGGACGAGGACGCCGGCCTGCATCGACCGTCCATCCTCGGTGTGCAGCCGACCGACCGCATCGGCGTGCAGCCGCAGGCCGACCTCCAAGCGGTTGCGGACGCGCGCGTTGCCGGCGGACCAAGCGAGCGTCGACTGCACGCCGCCAGACGTAAAGCGTCGGTCGTTCGTTCCGAGTTGGAGCACCTGATCGGCGCTGCCCGTGTCGACCTCGCCGCGCAAGATCCCTTGGTAAACGCCCGCCTGCCCCGCCTCGGAGGCCAGGAGGATCGCGTGCAGATCGCTGCCGTCGGCGAAGCGGTTGATCTTGCGCCAGACCCGGTGGAGCGTCTGCGCGTAGGCCACGGTCTGCGCCTCGATGTGTCGGCCCGCCACCGTCCACGACAGCGACGCGTGCCCGCGCTGCCAGCGCATCTGATCATCCTGCGAGGCGGCGTAGCGCTGGTACGGGTCGGCGGCGAAGTCTGGGAGCGTCAGGCCGAGGTAGGTCTCGTCGGACCGCTCCCGGCCCCAACCGCCCTTGACCGACAGGGTGTGCACACCGGCGCTGTCGAGGACCACCCGGCCCTTGACCATCACATCCTGACGTTCGAAGCCCGTCGGGCCACCGTTGGGCAGGTGCTTGAAGCCCGCCGTGCCGAGGTGCGCGAACTCGGCCACGACGCCGCCTCGCTCGCCACCCGTGCCGCCCCAGGCGTGCGCGCGCAGCGTGCCGAACATCCCCCCTGCCAGATCGGCGGCTCCCGCCGGCGCGTCGGGAACCTCCCGCGTACGCAGGTTGATGGCGCCACCGACGGTGTTGGGGCCGTAGCGCACGGCCCCGGCTCCCTTGATGACCTCGACGCCGACGAGCCGGACGGGCATCGGGAAGTAGTAGGCCGCGGGCGCTGCATAGGGGGCGGGCCCGAACAGGACGCCGTCCTCCATCAGCGCGATCTTGGCGCTTCGATCGCTGCTCACGCCGCGGATCCCGATGTTGGGCCGCAGGCCGTACCCGTCCTCGCCACGGACGTAAACCCCGGGCGCCCGCGCGAGAATCCGGTGGATGTCGTCGTAGGCGTACCGGTCCAGCTCTTCCTCGTCGATCACCGTCGCCGAGCCCGCCACCCGAGCGCGGTCGCCGTCCCCGACGACGACCATCTCGCCCCAGGCGCCCTCGTCCTCGTCCGAGGGCGACGACGCCTCGGCCGGCGCCTCCGCATCGGCGGCGGCAGCGCGCACGCCGATCCCGAGACCGAGGACGAGGACGAGGACGGCCGACAACCGCGGCAACGCCCCCAGCAAGCCCGACAGGACGGCCCGAAAGGGGCCGAAGAACGCGTCGATGGCGCTGTGGGGGTCGTGGTTGACGCCCTCGGGCGGTAGGCCGAACGCCGGAGCCTCCGCAGGGCTCGGTGCCCACGTGCCCGCAAACCGATCCCAAGCCGCGAGCCAGGTCCCCAAGTTCACCGCCGTCTCCCGATCGCGCGCGTGGTGTTGTTGGTGCTGCGCAGGGCTGAGTAGCCAACGCTCGATGCGTCCCCAACGCCAGGCCAAGCGGCTGTGACGCAGGTTGCCCGAGACGAGGTTGGCGACCCAGCCGATCCCTCCCACGTGCAGGACGGTCCACTCCGGTGCGTTTCGGCGCAGCAACCAGAACAGCACGCCGGAGGTCACCGCCGTCACCGCCGTGCCGCGCACGGCGTACAGCGCGGCCTCCACGGGATGAATGCGGTGAAACGTCATCGGCGTCATCACCTCGGCGCTGTGGTGCACTTGATGGAACGCCCACAGCATCGGGACGCGGTGCAGAGCCCAATGCACGGCAAAACGGCTCGCGTCCGACGCGAGGAACGCCACCAAGCTCACGCCGACGACCACGAGCCCGTCGTCGAGCACGGGCAGAACAGGCACGCCCAACCAGCGGTCGAGCGTCATCGCCAACCGGGCCGCGAGGTAGGTCGCACTCCAGCCGCCCGCACCGAGGACGGCGAGCCCCCCCAGACGCCGCAGGACGTAGAGCGCCACATCCGCGCGCGACGAGGGGTGCCACCAGTCCCCCCAACCGACCGCGGCACGCAGGCCCCCGAGCGCGTCGCGTCGCCGTGCGCCCACACCAAGGCCGACGAGGAGGCTCGCGGCGACCGCACCCCACCAAGTACGACTCGCTGGGTCGTTCCACGGGTGCCACAGCGCAGCGAGGACGTCGTGCATCGGAACGGTCAGTCGTTATCGCCCGCCGCTTCCGACGGGATCGACAGGGTGAGCACCGTCGCAAAGTCACCCTTGAGCAGGTCGGTCAGCACCTTGGTCGCGTCGTACAGAGCGACCGCGGAAGCGTCGCCGGCGGCGTCCTCCATCGGGAGCGTCACGAGGTCGGCCGCGTCACGTGCGCCGGTGATCGCCGCGCGCATCGCCTCGTCGACGTCGCCAAAGCCACGCGCGACGAGCAGATCGTCGAAGCCCGCGCCGTCCGCCCCAAGGTAGACCTGCTCGAACGAGGCCAAGTTGGCGCGAATCGCGGGCACCGACGCGTCGGCGAGCTGGGCCTCCGCGTCGCCCGCGCAGGACTCCGCCGGACACGCGATGCGCCCAGACGGACGCCCGACCTTGAGGTCCTTGACCGACGTTTCGACATAGAACATGGCGCGAAAGACCGCATCAAGCGCTTCGTCGCGATCGTCATACACGTCGTTCTGCGGCCCCGGTGTCGCCAACACCCCCGAGAAGTCGCCGCCATCCGGCGACCAAGCGCGCAGCAGCTCCGCGACGACGTCACGCGCGTCCGCGGCGAGCGCGGCTGCGTACACCGCGCGACGCGCCTGCACCGACGCCGTCCCGAGCGCGTCCCACGTGCCGTCGCGGGCGATGTCGACCGAGAAGGCGCACGCGTGCACCCCAGCGGGCGACAGGACCAAGGACTCGATCGCGGCGAGGCCCACCCGGTCGACCAACAAGCCGTCGACGAAACCCGCGACCTCCCAGCCGCCGAGCACGGTCTGCCGATCGACGCCGCAGCGGTCGACGGTCGGCCAGCTGTAGACGCGGTCGCGAAGGTCGAGGCCGCCCGCCACCGCGAGCGAAGAGCCCGCAGGACCGACCTGCATCGGCTCGATCGGCTGCCACGCGAGGAACGCCGTCTCCCACGCGTCGACGACCGCGAGGCGCGCCGGCTCGTCGGACGGGTTCGCCGCCCAGGCGTCCGCTGCTGACGCGAGGGCCTCGAAGGCGGGCGCCGCCGCAGAGAGCGCGGGGATGGCGACAGCGGGGCCGAACGACGCGAGCAGCGCGTCAGCCGCGGGGTCGGTCGCTGCCTCGGGCGCCATCGGCACGCAGCCCACCAGCCCCATCCCGGCCGCCAACACACACCGCGTCCGCCGCATCGAAACCTCCTCAGCCGGCCGTCGGGGTGAGGTACGCCTGCACCTCCGCCGGGGACAACCCATAGCCTTCCGCCAACGCCGCCTCCACGCCCGACACCATCGCGTCACGTCGCGTTGCGTCGAGAAGCATAGGACCCGTGGTCGAAGCCTCCCAATCATCG
>JBEIFN010000159.1:0-5633 GCA_040382435.1 Alphaproteobacteria bacterium | reverse complement strand
GTCGCCGAGGCGCTCGCGACCCACCTCGGCGGCCTGACGCACCAAACCTCCCTCGGGCCCGAGGTCAGCCGCGCGTTGCTCGCGGCCCCCGACGTCGTCGAGCTGTGGGCCGACGACGAGGCCTTGCGCGAGGCCTTCTCGGCGCTCGCGCCGGGTGCTGCGCGCGCCTGACTCAGGAAGGATCGGCAGGCGGAGCGGCGGGCGCCGGCGCGAGCGTGACGTTCGGCCGCACGTTGCGCCGATCCATCCACTCCTTGAAGCCCTCGCCCATCCCCGTACCCGCCCAGTTGCGGCCGATCTCGGCGACGAACAAGCGATCGCCGGCCTTGAGGTGCGGCTTGAGGATGTCGCGGATCTGGACCGAGCTCAGCGGACACTCGAGCAAGAAGGTGTTCTGCAGACGGTTCGACCAAGACCCGAGCGCCTTGATGCCGTCAATGAGCGGCGTGTAGGCGTCGGCATCCTGCGCGGTGAGCGTCAGATTGATCAAGTACATCATGGACTACTCCTGGTCTGAATCGAGTGCGATGGAGGGCGCGAGGGCCCGCTGTTCAGGCGTCCGCGCGCCGATCGACCGTCGGAGCGGTCGCGATGTCCTCGGGATCGGCGTCGGCGTCGGCCGGGGCGATCGGTCCCTCTCGGCGATTCGGCGGCGAACGTAGCGCGCGCAGCGCGGCGTCCACCGCCACCTCGTCGTCGCCGTCTCGACGCATCAACCAATGGACGTACGCGCCCACCTCCGCGTACAGCGCGGCGACGTCGGCTGGGAACGGCGCGGCGACGGGCCCACGAGCGCCGACGAGGCGTTCGACGCGGGCAACCCACGCGGCGAGCCGGGCATGCTCCTTGGGATCGATCAACGAGGCCCCCTTGCGACGTCCTGCCATGCTACCACGCCTGCCGCGAGGACACCCGTCATGGCACGCCCACCACGCATCACACCCCCGTTTGAGACCGAGATCGACACGATCGACATCGCCGGTCACGGACGTGGCCGCACACCGTGGGGACGTGAGATCGATCTGCGGATCGCCATCCCCGGAAGCCGCGTCCTCGTTCAGGTGGCGGGCAAGAAGAAGGGTCGGATGCTCGGCCGACGCCTCGCGGTGGTTCGCCCCTCACCGGACGCGGTCGCGCCACGCTGCCCCGTCTTTGGGCGCTGCGGCGGCTGCCGCCTGCAAGAGATTCCGCCCGAACGCCAGCGTGCGCTCCGCGACGAAGCCGTCCAGGCCTTGTTCCCCGAGGTTGCCCTGCGCCTCGCGCCCGTCGCCGCCGGGCAAGCCTGGGGCTACCGCAACCGGGTCGAGATGACCTTCGGGCCGCAGCGGTTCCTCAGCGACGCGCAGCACCGCGCAGGGGAGACGAGCGACGTGCCGACGCTGGGCTTCCACGCGCCAGAGCGACACGACCGCCTCGTGGAGGCGCAGGCCTGTGCCCTCATCCACGAGGACCTCCAGCGCATCGCGGATGCCGTGGCGACGGCCGCCTTCGCCGACGACGACGCCAAGCCGTGGAACACCAGGACCCACACCGGCTTCTGGCGTCACCTGATGCTCCGACGCGGCGAAGCGACCGGAGAGATCCTCGTCGTGCTGTTCACGACCTCCGACACCGCCCTGGGCGCGCGCATCCCCGCGCTCGCCGAAGCCCTGCGCGCCATCCCCCTGCAAGACAGCCGGATCGTCGGCGTCGAGTGGGTCCACAACGATGGTGTCGCCGACGTCGCGCAGGGCGAGACGGTCGCGGTCTACGGCAGCTCGACGCTGACCGAGGTGCTCGGCGGCGTCAGGTTCCAGCTCGGTCGCCGGACGTTCTTTCAGACCAACACCGCCGGTGCGCAAGCCCTCGTCCAGACCGTGGCCGACGCGCTCGGACGCGGAGGCACGCTGCTCGACCTCTACGGCGGCGTCGGCACGTTCGCCCTGACGCTGCGCGGCCGGTTCGACCGCGTCATCGGCGTGGAGATCGTCGCCGCAGCGGTCGAGGACGCGCGCCGCACCGCGCAGGACAACGGCATCGAGGCCACGTTCACCGCCGCAGCGGTCGAGGACGTCCTTGAGGCGCTCCAACGCCAGCGGTCCGAAACCCAAGGTCCGCTCCGCATCCTCGTCGATCCTCCCCGGGCGGGGCTGCATCCACGGGTGTCGTCATGGCTCGCCGGGGTCGACGCCGACGTCCTGGTCTACGTCGCCTGCCACGCCCCGTCCTTGGCGCGTGACCGGGCCACGCTCGAGGCGGGCGGCTGGCGCTTGGTCTCGGTGCAGACCGTCGACCTGTTCCCGCACACCGGGCACGTCGAGACGGTCGGCCGCTTCGAGCGCGTACGACAATGATCTGGATCACCGGGATTGGCCCGTTCCTCGAGGTCATCGACAACCCCTCGGCGCGCCTCGCATGCGCCGTGGACGGCATGCGGGTCGGTGGGGTGCCGGTGCGCGGCCTGGTGCTGCCGGTGTCGTACGGTCGCGCGGTCCCGGCGCTGACCGAGGCCATCCGCGACGACGGCCGCCCGCCGATGCTCGTGCTCGGCACGGGGGTTGCGCGGGGTACACGCCGCGCACGCCTCGAACGAACCGCGTGGAGCGAGCGCACCGGACGCGACGTCGACGGCTGCGAGCCCGCGCCACAGCATCGACCGCAACGGCGGTCCGCGAGGATCGACGCGCCGCGACTCGCCGAGGCCCTCGACGTCGATCTTTCCGACGACGCCGGTCGCTACGTGTGCAACGCTTGGCTTTACGACGCCGTCGCCGCATTCCCCCACGCCGCCGTGGCCTTCCTCCACGTACCGGACGACGGCCTGCCGCCGCCGCAGCTGTTGCAGGGCTTGGCGCGCTACTTGGGAGCCGGGGCCGGGGCCGGGGACGGGGACGGGGCAGGAGCCGGGGCCAGACTCGCCGCCTTCTGACGTTCGATCGTGACCTTCTTGACGATGACATCCTCGACCGGCACGTTGCGCGGCGGCGTCACCGCGACCTTGGCGATCGCCTGCACGACCGGCAGATCGCACGCGCCGAAGATTGTGTGGCGGCCGTTGAGGTAGGTCGGCTTGCTCACCGTGATGAAGAACTGGCTGCCGTTCGTCCCAGGGCCAGCGTTGGCCATCGCGAGCAGGCCGTCGCGGTCGAAGGTCACGTCGGGACGAACCTCGTCCTTGAACTTGTAGCCCGGGCCGCCCATGCCCCACCGGCCAGCGTAGGCAGGATCGGTCGAGAACGGGTCGCCACCCTGAATCATGAAGCCGTCGATGACGCGGTGAAAACGCGTGCCATCGTAGAGCGGCCGCTTGACCTTTGCGCCCGACGGATCCTGCCACTCCTTGGTGCCTTCGGCGAGGCCGACGAAGTTGACGACCGTCTCGGGGGCCTTGTCGGGCCACAGCTCGCAGGCGATCACACCCAGCGAGGTCTCGAGCTTGGCAAACAGCGTGTCGCCCGGCTCGATCTTGAGCTGCGTGCGCGCCGCCGTCACTTCGACCTCGTTCTTAAGCCCCTTCTGCTGAAGCGGATCGCGCGCCGCGTCGGACCGCGCCTTGGCCTCTGCCGCGGCCTCAGCCTTGGCCTTGTCGGCCTGTGCCTTGATCCGCGCGCTCGCCTCCGCGTCGGGCTCGCCACCGCCACACGCTACCGCCAGACCGAGCAACGCCCAGACCCCACGCACCATGGTTCCCTCCGCCTCCGCCCCGTAAGCACAGCGGCGGCGGCTGTAAAGCGGGGGCGCCGATGCTTTGCGAAGGCGTCCGCATCGGGTTACCTTCCCCCGCCTTCTTCTCTCGGGCGAGGTCCTTCCACGCTCCGCTCTCCGCGCGGCGTACACCTCCGCTCCCTCACGTTGGGATGGTGCCATGCAGTTCAAGGTCGGCGATCTGGTAGCGGTGCCCGACTGCGGCGTCGGCATGATCTCCGAGGTCACGCAGGTCGACCTCGGCGGTGGTTCGGTGGACGCCTACGTCATCAAGATCCTCGAAGAGGCCGTCACCTACATGACGCCCGTCGATGCGCTCGAAGAGAACGGCATCCGCCCGATCATGCCGGTCGAGCTCGTCGCCGAGATCTACGTCGTCCTCGCCGACCGCGAGAAGCCTGCCGATAAGCAGACGTGGAACCGGCGATACCGCGAGTACCTGCAGAAGATCAAGACGGGCCAACCCCTCGAGCTCGCCGCCGTGCTGCGCGACCTCGCGATCCTCCGTGCCGAGAAGTCGCTCTCGTTCGGCGAGCGCCGCATGTACGACCGCACGCACGGCCTGCTCGTCCAAGAGATCGCCGTCGCTCGTGACTGCGACGAGTCGGTGATCAAGCGCGAGATCGAAGAGATCTTCGAGAAGGCCGACGCCGAAATCCTCAAGCATCGACGCGCCGCGGGCCCGATCGACGAGGACGAGGACGAGGACGAGGACGAGGTCGTGGCACCGCGCGGACGCCGCGGCAGCGCTGCCGACGACGACGACGACTACTGACGCCCCGCGACCGACTGGAGTCCCCTTGACCGCGCCTTTTCGGCTCTACAACACCCGCAGCCGACAGGTCGAGGCGTTCGAGCCGCTGACGCCGGGCGAGATCAAGCTCTACGTGTGCGGCAACACCGTCTACGACCACGCCCACGTCGGCCACGCCCGCGCGATGATGGTGTTCGACACCTTCGTGCGGTGGCTGCGCCACGAGGGCTGGCGCGTCACCTTCGTCCGCAACTTCACCGACGTCGACGACAAGATCATCCGTCGAGCGAACGCCGAAGGCGTCACGGCCGAGGTGATCGCGGAGCGCTACATCGCCAGCTACCAAGCCGACTGCGAGGGCCTGGGGCTGCTGCGTCCCGACCACGAGCCCCGCGTGTCCACCTCGATGGACGCGATCCGCACGATGATCGGCGACCTCATCGCGGCCGGGAACGCCTATGAAGCCGGCGGCTCCGTGTGGTTCCGGGTGCGCAGCTTCCCGAACTACGGCGCGCTGTCCGGCCAAGACATCGACGCGATGGCGCACGGCGGCGACGCCGAGCCGGGTAAGGCCGACCCACGCGACTTCGCGCTCTGGAAGGCGGCCAAGGAAGGCGAGCCCGCATGGCCTTCGCCCTGGGGCCCCGGCCGCCCGGGCTGGCACATCGAGTGCTCTGCGATGAACCGCGCCACCTTGGGCACCACGATCGACATCCACGGTGGCGGACTCGATCTGGTCTTCCCCCACCACGAGAACGAGGTGGCCCAGTCCGAATGCGCCAACCACGCCCCCTACGCGCGGTGGTGGATGCACAACGGGCTGCTCACCCTCGTCCAAAAGACCGAGACAGGCAACGTCTTGGCCGCCAAGATGGGAAAAAGCCTCGGCAACGCCTTCAACTTGCAAGACGCGCTCGCGCAGTTCCCCGCCGAAGCCCTGCGGATGTTCTACCTTCAAGGGCACTACCGTTCGCCGCTGCCGTGGTCCGACACCTCGCTCGTCGAGGCGCTGGCGATGCTCGCGCGGCTGATGGAGGCCACCGAGGTCGGCCTCACCTTGGCCGGTGAGGGCGACGCCGACGCGACCGCGCAGCAGCTCGGTCCCGAGGCCACCGGCCTGCTCACGCTGGCCCGCGCGTTCCCCAACGCGCTCGCCGCCGCGCTGCGCGACGACTTCAACACCGCGGCCGGGCTC
>JBEIFN010000158.1:0-5640 GCA_040382435.1 Alphaproteobacteria bacterium | reverse complement strand
GGGAGGCCGAAGGACGGCGCGACGACGCCGCGCGGCTCCTCGAGGCCGCGCTCGATCGCACCGACAGCGATGGCGACGCCGCCCACTACTGGACGTGGCGGTGGAACGAGCCCGAAGGAGACGCGCACCGCATCCACCTCACCGAGCGCCGCCGCCTGACCTGGTACGGGATGCTCGCCAGCGGGACGACGACGGGTCGCCACGGGCGCTGGTGGGGGCAGCGAGACCCGATGCAGCCGCAGATCGAGGCGCGGTCCTTTGGCGACGACCGACAAGGCTGGGTACGCCGCCCCACACTCCCTTCCGCGCCCAACACCATGCCGACCGCTCCGCTCCCGACCGTCTCCGCGAGCTTCCGCGACCTCGCGGCCCGCGCGGGCGACCAAGAGCCGCTGCTCCCTGCCGTCGTCGCGCTCGCCGACGTGGGTCACGATCTCGCCGGTGTGCTGATGCAAGCCGTCCTCGACGGGTTCACCGCCGGGGAGCCGGGATGGGCTGCGTCGTGGTCCCCCGCGGACCGCACCCGCGACGCCGCAGCGATCGGCGACCACCGTCACGGCGTCGTCCCCTCGGAGCTCGCGCTCCGCAAGCTCGACGACACCGCCGCGCGCGCGCCGTACCTGCGCGACGCCTTCCCCATCTACCGTCCCGCGACGATCTGGAGGGCGGCCGCTGAGGCCGACGTCGACCCCTGGCTCGCGCTCGCCCTGCTGCGCGCCGAGAGCGCCTACGACCAGGGTGCGGTCAGCCGCGCGGACGCGCACGGCCCGCTGCAGATCCTGCCGCGGACCGGCGCGAGGATGGCCGTTTGGCTCGGCGACAGCGACTTTCGCATCGACGACCTGCACACGCCGCAGACCGCCACCCGGTACGGCCTCGCGTACCTCGGGCGCCTGCTCGACCGCTTCGATGGCCGCTGGCCGCTCGCCGTCGCCGCCTACAACACCGGACCGCGCAACCTCGCGGCGTGGCTCGCCGAGCAGCCGGCTGACGCGCCCCTCGACCGCTTCGTCGACACCATCCCGTGGGCCGAGACCCGGACGTACGTGCAGCGCGTCGCCGGGTACTATGCGACCTACGTCGCGCTGTACGGCGACGGCGAGGGCGTGGTCGTCCCCGCCACCGTCGGCCGGGTCGATCCGCGGGGCGTTGACTTCTGAGGCGACGCCGCGAGCGGCGCCCTCTCGCCGAAACGGCTAATCGTCCGACCGAGGGTCCGATGCTCCGCTTCCATGCACGTACCGACGTTGGGCTACGCCGCAAGCAGAACGAGGACGCGATGATCTCGCTCCCCTCGCACGGCGTGTTCGCTGTGGCAGACGGCGTCGGCGGCCGCAAAGCCGGGGAGCTCGCGAGCGCCATCACCATCGACACCGTCCAGGTCTTCTCGCCTCGCCTGCGCGACGCTGCCGAGGCGTACGGACGCGCAGGCGGCCGCGGCCAGCGGCAGGCCGTCCTCGAATTGCTCGAAGAGGTCGCCAACACCGCGTCGGCGCGCATCTACGAGACCGCGCAGCAGACCGGTCGCGAAGGCATGACCACCACGGTGGTCATCGCCGTGATCTCCGGCGCGTCCGCGTTCATCGCGCACGTCGGCGACAGCCGCGCGTACCTGCTCCGGGGCGGCGAACTGCGCGCCGTCACCGAGGATCACAGCCTCGTCAACGACATGGTCCGCAACGGCGGCATGACGCCCGAAGAGGCCGAGACGAGCCGCTACAAGAACGTGATCACGCGCGCCCTCGGGTTGTACCCGCAGGTCAACTGCGACACGCTACATCTCGAGCTGGTCGAAGGGGACCGCCTGTTCCTCTGCTCCGACGGCCTCTCCGACATGATCCGGCACGCCGAGATCACGGCGCTCGGCGGGACGGACGATCTTGCGGACGCTGTCGAGGCCCTCGTCGACGCGGCCCTTCGAGGCGGCGGCAAGGACAACGTCACGCTGGTCGGCATCGACCCCGACGCCGATCGCCGCGCGGTGGAGGTCGCCAAGCGCGCGGCTGCGATGGAGTCGCTGTTCCTGTTCCAAGACCTATCGCACCAAGCACGGCTTCGGGTCGGTCGAATCTTCGGAGAACGCAGCTTCCGCACCGGCGAGGTCGTGTTCGAGCAAGGCGCACCGGGCGAAGCGATGTTCGTGCTGGTCGAAGGCGAGGTCAGCGTCCGCATCGGAGGCCGCGAGGTCACCCGGATCGGGTCGACCTCGCACTTCGGCGAGCTCGCGCTGGTCGACGACGGGCCACGGAGCGCCACCGTCGTCGCGACCGCACCGGTGCACGCCCTCACGATCGAGCGGGACGCGCTTCGAGAGTGGACGGCCCAAGAACCCGGACTCGGCGCGCGCGTGCTGTGGCGGCTCACGCAGAGCCTCGCGCAGCGGCTCCGGGACGCCAACGCGCGGAATGCCCCATGACCGACCGACACGTCCGCGTGGCGGCCTCCCCCGACGCCGACGACCGATTCATGGTGTGGGCGCTCGCCACCGGGCGCTTGGCCACGCCCGGGTACACCTGGTCCTTCGAACATCACCCGACCGACGTCCTGAACACGCTCGGCGACCGCGACGATCTCGACATCCTCGCGCTGTCGATGGCCGCCTGGCCCGCGCTCGCGGGGCGTTGGCGCATCCTGCCGCACGGCGGGTCCCTCGGCGAGGGCTACGGTCCCGTCGTCGTCGCGACCGCGCCGCGAACGGTGGCTTCGCTCTCCGGTCGGCCGGTGGCGATCCCCGGCGAGACCACCACCGCTTGGTCCGTGCTGCGCATGCTCGTCGACGCGGTCCCCGTCCACACGCCGATCACCCCGTACGCGCTCGCGTTCGACCGCCTCCGGTCGGGCGAGGTCGACGCGGCGTTGCTGATCCACGAAGGGCGTCTGACTTGGCAGGACGAGGGCTTTCACGCGGTGGTCGAGTTGGGTCAGGCGTGGCGGGGGATCGCCGGTACGCTCCCGCTGCCGCTCGGCATCAACACCATCCGCGCCGACCTCCCGGAAGCGGAACAGGCCGCGATCAGCCACCATCTGCGGGCCGCCATCGCCTACGGACTCGACCACCGCGAGGACGCGATCGCTTGGCTGCTCGACAACGGGAGCAGCCTGCGGGACGCAGCGCAGCTACGCACCTACCTCGACATGTACGCCAACGCCCGGACGCTCGACTACGGCGAAGAGGGGCGTGAGGCCGTCGCATTCTACCTCGACGCCGGCCGCAAAGCCGGCCTCTGGGCCGCCACCCCGCCCGACTGGTCGCCCTGAGCCGTTCCGTGCGCGCACGGAGCGAGCGGCGTCATCCGTCGACGCTGAAGCCCATCGAGAGCCGGAGGTTGCGGTAGGCCTCCGTCATCTGTCGGGCTTCGTCCCGAATCGTGAGCCCGACACGCGCCGGTGGACCCGAGACTTCCGACGCGTGCGCACAGACCACGACGCAGATCAGCGGCGGGCTGCCCGCTCGGAACGTCACGTCGAGCACCTCGACGGGGGCGAGGCCAGCGGCCTGCATCCCCTCCTCGATCCGCGGATCCCCGTTGGCCATCACGAACGAGAACCGGCCGTTCGGCTCGAGGTGACGGGCGGCCGCGGCGCAATAGTCGACGATCGACCCTCGGAGTTCGATCCGACACGCCGCGCGCTGCGGGTGCGGTGAGAGCAGCCCCTTCCCCACCGGGATGTAAGGCGGCGACCCTGTGATCAACGGGTACTTCGCGTCGCCGAGCAGCTGGGTGCTGTCGCGAAGGTCGCCGTGCAGCATCGTCACGCGGTCCGCCAACCCGTTGCGGACGACCGACCGCTTCGCGAGGCCGTGGCTGACCTCCTGCGCTTCGATGCCCGTGAGCGTGGCGCGGTCATTGCGCAGCAGCCCGAGCGTGTACAGGCCGACGGATCCAATGCCGCTACCGAGGTCAAGCAGGCGGTCGGCGTCTGGGCGCGCGATCGCTGCGCGCCAAGCGCACACCAAGTCATCGGTCGAAAACCGATGACCGCCCTTGAGCTGAAACACCCACCAGTCGTCGATGAGCTGGTCGAGGGTCTCGCCGAGGCCGGGGGCCTCACCTGGAGGAGGAGTCTTTCGCATGGCGCCGGCTAACGCCCCACACGTCCGTCCGCCGCCGGGATACGACGCCGCGGGAGGCGCCATGCGTCGTCGGTTTGTGTTGTCGCTCGTGCTGGCAGGATGCGTGGACCACCTCGAACAGGTGGCCGGCACGGGCGCTCTGTACACCACCGCCTGCTCCGCGGACATGACGCCCGAAGCTGACGGGACGTACACGGCGCGATGCAAGCCTGCGGCGTGCTTGAACGGCTACACCGAGGGGCCGGTCAACCATCGGATCGTCGCGCTGGATCCGGGGCGAAAGGTGGTCGGCATCGCGGAGCGCGTGTGCATCCAGGACCTCGCGCGCGCCAGCGGGTTGTTCCAACCTGCGATGTTCCCGCCCGAGGCCACCAAGGTCGATGGTGAGCCCAACGATCCGCCTGCGACGCAGACTCCTGAACCGTCCCCCGCGTCCGAACCGGATCCAAACCCGACGCCATGACGCCGGATCCGACCAAACCGGTTAGCATGCAACGGATGCCGGAGGACGGTTCGTGAAGAGCTGGACGCGCACGCTCAACCTCGACGACGCCCACACGCTCCTTGCGCTCGCGGAGCCGCGGATGAAGGTCGATGCTTGGGCCGACCTCTGCTACGGGCAGTTGCCGTCGCTCTCGATGGCCCGCCGCCGGGAGCTCGTTCGGATCCTCCGCGACGGCTACCTCGACCTCACGCCCGACGCGTGCATCGCCAACGGGCTGTTCCTGCGCGTCTACGCCAAGGCACCTGCAATGGGTCAGATCGACCTCGTTCAGGTCCAATGGGCACTCTCACACCCGCTGAGCCGGATCGCGGTCAGCGACCTCGTGCGTCCGGCGCTCGACCGCAACCACCTCGACATCCCGCTCGACGACGTCGAGACGCTGGTCGGTGCGCACCTCAACACCGACTCGGGCGAATCGCGGCGCAAGACGCGCACGGTGCTGCTCGGCGCGCTCGAGGGGATCGGCGTTCTCGTGACGCGCGGCACCGGCCAGCATCGCGCCTTGCGCGCGTCCGCCGCACAGCCGCACCCGATCGCGTTCGGCTACCTGATGCTGCGCGACCTCGTCGACCGCAAGGCGACCTCGATGACGGTCGACGAGGCGATCCGCACCGGCCTCGCGCCGACCTTCACGTTGTGCGGCGAGGCCTGGGCTGAACGCTGCCTGCAATGGAACGTCGACCACGGCTGGCTCTCGCGCGAGGGCGACGAGGTCAGCGGCGCCTGAGGCCCACGAGGTGCCTCGCCCCGCGCGCCCACCTCGGGCACGCTGCGCTCACCAGGCCGCGACCGCCGCATCTCGCGCGCGCTTGACCGCCTCGGCTGCCGCTTGGGCGGGCGGGAGCGTCGATCGGGCAAACGCCACCAGCGCCTCGGCCAGCGCGGGGTCGACCAACCCCAAACGACGCGCCCAGCGCGCGGCATCCGTCTCGTGCGGTTCGGCGCGCATCGCGAGGATCCACGTCTCGGCCCGGTCCCGCAAGGGCTGCCACGGGCCGAACCCGGGCCGGTCCAAAATCGGCCCACCACGCAGGCGCGTTCGCCGCGTCGCCTGACGGAG
>JBEIFN010000157.1:0-5681 GCA_040382435.1 Alphaproteobacteria bacterium | reverse complement strand
CGGCTTGGATCGCGCGTTGGGACGCCGACGCTGCGCGCATGGCGGTCGAGACGGGGGGATGGACCGTCGAAGTTGGCGTGTCGTCCGATGCGATCGTCTCGACGGCTGCGGTGCGGCTCATCGCTCCGGACTGAACCCGAGGTGGCACCGTTCGGCGGCTGCCGCCGACAGAACGCGTGGCGGCCCGTCATCGGGGACCCAGGACACGGTGATGTGCCCGAGGCCCTTCCCGTGCAAGGCGTCCGCAACGGCGGCGGCGAGGGCAACGCCGTCGACGTCGCCGGGATGGGTTGCGCGCACGATCCCCAGCCTTCCCCGGGCCCGGACGTCGAGGGAGACGATGCCGTGGACGACGGCGTGCGCGGCGTCAGACAGGTTCATGGTGCGCCCTCCGGTCGGGGGTTCATGCCCGGGCCGCGCCCGCTGGGCTCGTGATCCGTACGCTGGCGACGGTGCATCGGCCGGCCTCGGCGCAGGTACGGGGGCGGCGTGTCGAGGACGTCTCGCGCCGGTTGCCGGTCCTGCGCTGGGGATGTACCCCTGAGCGCGGTGGGTTGACCATCGAGGAGGGCGGGATGCGCGCGATGTACAAGGGACTGTTGGCGTTCGGCTTGTTGGCGACACCGGTGCTGGCGGCTGAACCGGTTCCGTCTGTGAGCGTTGTGGCACCTTCGTTTTCTGTGCCGAAGCTCCCGTACGCCGTCGACGCGCTCGAGCCGGCGATCGACAAGGAGACGATGACGATCCACCACGACAAGCACCACCAAGCCTACGTCGACAACCTCAACCGTGCGGTGATCGCCGACGCTGCCCTTCAGGGGTTGTCGCTGGATCAGCTCGTCGCGAAGGCGGGGACGCTCTCGCCGACGGTGCGAAACAACGCTGGGGGGCACTGGAACCACAGCTTCTTCTGGTCGAGCATGGCGCCCGTCGCCGCCACCGGTACCCCGTCCAAGCCCCTCCTCGACGCCATCACGGCGGGCTTCGGGTCGATGGAGGCGTTCAAGGCGGCGTTCAAGGACGCAGGACTCAAGCGGTTCGGCTCGGGTTGGGTGTGGCTGATCGTGGGCGCAGACGGCAAGCTGGCCGTCAGCTCCACGCCCAACCAAGACAACCCGTTGATGGACGTCGCCGAGGTCAAGGGCACGCCCCTGCTCGGGAACGACGTCTGGGAACACGCCTACTACCTTCGGTACCAGAACCGTCGGGCGGACTACCTCGATGCGTGGTGGCAGGTCGTCAACTGGAGCGCGGTCTCGGACCGGTACGCGGCGGCGTTGAAGCGCTGAGCGTTCTAGACGTCGTAGGAGAGCCAACGTCGGCGGATCATCGCTCGCAGGGTCCATCCCCAGGCGAGTCCCAGTGCGCCCACGGCGGCGGTGGTGGTCCCGATGTTGCCGAACGCGATCCCCAGAAGTCCGCCGAACATCACGCCAGCCGAAGCCAGAGCCCAGGGTACTACGGCGCTGCCGGGCGGAAACGACAACGCGTCCCCGGGGTTGTCGGGGTCGGCCACGTGTTCGTGCGCAGCCTGCAAGGGCTTGCGTGCGAGCAGGCGCCCGCCGGTCACGGCGACCGCACCTGCTGTCCACGCCGCGAAGCCGAGCCCGAGGAACCCCGGAGCGAGGACGGCGAGGGTCCAGCCTGGGAGCCACGGGGTGACGATCGCGCAGACGAGCACGTTGGCGACGGGTCCGCCGAAGAGAAGCATGGCCGCTGCGGTGAGGCGCATCGCGAAGGGAGGTACGGTCGACGTCATGGCGCGTGCTTGTGGGACCCGTCGCAACCGGGCGGTCGACGCGTGAGGCCACACGTGCAGTCGTTGGGGCCTTTGCCCGCGAGGATGCGTGGGCGGTAGCCCTCGACGCGCGCGCGCCGTGTCGCCGCCTGCTTCGCTCCGCGGATCAACAGATCGTAGGCGCGCTGACGTCCAGGGGTCAGAGCGTGGAAGGCGGTGGACAGCGCGGCGTCCGACGCCAGCGCCTCGGCGAGCGCGTCGACCCAGGCGTCGGGCATCGGCGCAGGTGCGACGCGCACGCCGTCCCGCTCCAACGACGCTGCTTCGGCGATCCATGCGCGGAGCTGGTGTTGAACACGGTCGAAGGCGTCCCGGTCCGTAAGACGAACGTACCGAGCCGAACGCGAGTTTTCGCCGGGGACTTCGAGCAAACCTTCGGGGTCCGAAAGCAGCGCGCCCTTGAGGAAGCTGAGGGTGCAGCTGTCCTTTCGGACAGCGAGGATCGCGATGTTCTTGCCGTTGCTCGCGTAGCAAGGTTGACGCCACTTCCAGGTCTCGTCGAGTCCCGTCTCTCGGAGAAGGGCGCGGAGTGCGTCACGAACGTCCGCGTCGGGGGAGGGGTCCGCGAACCAAGTGTCGCGGTCTTGCATCGTCTCTCCGACGCGCCGCTAACCCGAACGGGCGGCCGGGGAGGCGCCTCACGGCGCGGTGGCGGGGCCGAAGCGGGCGTCGATCGCGGGGGTGTTGAGCGCGCCCATGTGCGCGTCGAAGCGGCGTCCGTCCGCATCGTAGAAGACCGAGGTGGGCAGCCCGGTGCTGCCGACGACCCCGCCGAGGGCGCCTTCGGGGTCGAGGACCACGTGTTGCAGGTCGAGGCCGGCCCGCTTGAGGAAGCCTCGGACGACGTCGGGACGCTCGCCTTGGTTTGCGAAAACCCACACGACCTCGGGGTGACGCCGCTGCGCTTCGGCGAGCGCCGGCATCTCGGCGCGGCACGGCCCGCACCACGTGGCCCACAGGTTGAGGAGCATCGGCCGGCCGTCGGCGAGCTTGCGGAGATCGACGGGCGCGCCATCGTCGAGGCGGTACAGCGGCGTTTCCGGGAGCGGCTGGTCCGCCGACGCGTGCAGCGCGGCGCGCGCCACGCCCCAGAAGAGCCCGCCCACGGCGGACGAGATCGCGAGGCTTCGGCGAAAGGACGGCAGTCGCCACGACGCGATCGCGACCCAGGCCGTCGCGACGACCACCCCGCTCGCCAGATGCCAAGCGCCGTCTCGCGGATCCACGGCCGACCACGGCGATGCGCCGTAGGCGTCGAGGTGCAGCGCGACCTGACCCGCTCGCGCGGCGACCAGCCCTGCGAACACCGCGTTCTGCACGATGTCGCCGGGACGAAGACCGGCAGGGCTCGGTGTTTGGGGGCCCACGCGGCGCGCGACCGCGACCGCGAGCCCGAGCGCGACGAACAGCAGCACGGGGCCGACAGGGAGCGCGAAGGGACCAAGCGGTAGCGCGAGCATGCGGGACTCCTGGGCGGGCATCTGCAACGTTCGTGCCCCCGACGCGAACCGAGGACGACAGCGTTTGTCGCGTCGGCGCGCCGCAGCGTGTGGGGCGTGAGATGCCGTGCGCTGGTGGGGGAGCGATGCCGGGTGTTGACGTCGTATGGTTCAAGCGAGACCTGCGCATCATGGACCACGAGCCGCTGTGGGAGGCGTGCGCGCGCGGGGGGACGGTGGTGGCGCTGTTCATCGCAGAGCCGTCCGTGTTCACGGCCGATGACGCCGATCCTACACATTGGGCTTTCGTCGCCCAGAGCTTGCGGGCACTCGACGACGCGCTCGCGGCGCGGGGCGGGTGGCTGGTCGTCCGAGTCGGCGAGGCCGTCGCGGTGCTCTCCGCGCTGCACGCCGCGACCGGGTTCGAGCGGCTCTGGAGCCATGAGGAGACGGGGAACGGCCTGACCTATGCCCGCGACCGCGCCGTGAAGCGGTGGGCTCGCGAGGCGGGCGTCACGTGGAGCGAGCGGACGCAGACCGGCGTCGTGCGCGGTCTGCGCGATCGCGACGGCTGGGCGCGGCGCTGGGATGCTCGGATGTCGGAGGCCGGCGTGCCGGCACCTCTCCGTGTTCGCTCGCACCCCGACGTCCCGCCGACGGGGATCCCCGAAGGCGCCGTCCTCGGCGTCGGCGACGCCCGGCCCGGGGAGCGTCAGGCCGGGGGATGGGAGGCGGCCGAACGCACCTTGGAGAGCTTCCTCGACGTTCGAGGCGTCAACTACCGCGCCGACATGGCCAGCCCCGTGACCGGCTGGGAGGGGTGTAGTCGGCTCTCGCCTTACCTCGCTTGGGGCTGCATCTCGCTGCGTACCGTCCATCACGCGACCGCGCGACGGCAGCGGTCGATCGCCGCGCACCGACGCGAGATCGACCCGCGTTGGGCGGCGTCGTTGCAGAGCTTTCAGGGACGGCTTCGGTGGCACTGTCACTTCATGCAGAAGCTTGAAGATGAGCCGGGCATCGAGTTTGAGGACATGAATCCCGTCTTTGAGGGCCTACGCTCCGGTCGGTCCGAGGCGGCGGCGCTGTCGGCTTGGTCGCGTGGGGAGACGGGCTACCCGATGGTCGACGCGTCGATGCGTTGTCTGGCGGCGACGGGATGGCTCAACTTTCGGATGCGGGCGATGGTCGTCAGCTTCGCGGCGTGGGACCTGGGGCTTCATTGGCGGCCGGTGTCGCTGGTCTTGGCCCGCCTGTTCCTCGATTACGAGCCGGGCATTCACTACAGCCAATGCCAGATGCAGTCGGGCACCACCGGCATCAACGCGACCCGGATCTATTCCCCCACCCGGCAGGCGCTCGACAACGACCCGGACGGACAGTTCCGCCGCCGATGGCTCCCCGAGCTCGCGGCGGTTCCGCTCAGCCACCTCGCCGAGCCGTGGACCCTCGGACCGCTCGACCAGCGTGCGCTGGGCTGTGTCATCGGCGAGACCTACCCCGAGCCGGTCGTCGACCACCTCACCGCAACCCGCGAGATGCGACGGCGCTGGTCCGAGCGTCGGTATTCCGAGGTGGGACGGGCCTCGTCGCAGGCGGTGTTCGAGCGGCATGGGAGCCGTCGCGGTGCGCGCGGGTCTTGGATAAAAGGGTAATACGAAACCGGCTCACAAGGGAGTTGGCCGAACCTTTGACGCGGCGAGCTTGGCCTGGTCGCGCGCGGTCTCGACGTCGTCGTCGTGGACGAGCGCGACGCCCATCCGGCGCTTGACGAAGCTCTCGGGTTTTCCGAACAACCGGATCTCGCTGTTCGGCACAGAGAGCGCGTCCGCCACGCCGTGAAACTGCATCGCGGCTGCGTCGGCGCCGCCGTAGATCACCGCGCTCGCACCAGGGCGCTTCATCCCGGTGTCGACCGGCAAGCCGAGGATCGCCCGCGCGTGGAGTTCGAACTCGTTCTGCCATTGGGTGATCATCGTCACCATGCCGGTGTCGTGCGGTCGTGGGCTCACCTCGCTGAACCAGACCTCGTCGCCGCGCACGAACAGCTCGACGCCGTAAAGACCGAGGCCGGCGGGTCGGCCGTCGAGACCACGCCCGAGGTCGTCGGTGATCGCCCTGCCGATCGCCTGCGCGCGTTGCCATGCGGTCGGCGACATCGGCTGCGGCTGCCAACTCTCGACGTAGTCTCCTGAGACTTGGACGTGCCCGATCGGGGCGCAGAAGTGGGTCTCAACCGCGCCGTCGGCGCCGCGCGCGCGCACGGTGAGCAGCGTGATCTCGTAGTCGAAGTCGATGAAGCCTTCGACGATCACGCGGCCCTTGGCCACGCGGCCGCCGGCCATCGCGTACGACCATGCCTTCGCGACGTCGTCGGGTCCGTCGATCTTGGACTGACCCTTCCCGCTGCTGCTCATCACCGGCTTGACGATGCGGGGTAGCCG
>JBEIFN010000156.1:0-5700 GCA_040382435.1 Alphaproteobacteria bacterium | reverse complement strand
TGGCGGTGGATGGGCGACTGGCGGCGTGCGCTGGCGCCGTCGGCGCGGGGCTCACCGCGCTGACCGGTCCGTCCGGTGTGGGGAAGTCGACGCTGTTGCGGGTGCTCGGTGGCCTGCTAGCGGCCTCCGCCGGACGCGTCGTCTGGGAGGGTGGCGCGTGGCTTCCCGCCTCGCCGTGGCCGGGCGGGGGGCGCCGCGCACAGGTGGTGTTCGCCGAGGCGTCGCGCACGCTGCGCTCGGATCGCACCGCCGGTGCGCTGGTCGGGCAGGTCGCCGCGGCGCGCGGTGAACCGATGCCGCCGGAAGCGGCGTGGCGGGCGCTCGGCCTCGCGCCATCGGTCGCCGACCTCCCCGCGGGCCGACTCTCGGGCGGCATGGCGGCGCGCGTCGCGATCCTTCGCGCGCTCACCGCGCGTCCCGAAGTGCTTCTGCTCGATGAGCCGACGGCAGCCCTCGACGACGAAGCCACGGCAACGGTCCTCGCCGCCCTGACGTCGACGACCGCGCCACCGGTGGTGATCGCTGCCACCCACGATCCGCGGTGGGTGGCAGCGGCCGACGCGAAGCTCACGCTCGAGGGGTGAGCCGCCGCGTGGGCGTCATCAGGGCGAAATCACCAGACCTCGCACCGCTCCGCCGGCGCCATCTTCGTGCCGGCAGCGCATTGGAACGCCTCGGCGAACGCAGGCAGTTGGCTTAGCGGTAGGTTGACGCGGTACTTCGCCGGGCTGTGCGGATCGGTCTTGAGCCGGACGAGCGCCGCCTCGTCCTTGATCAATGAGCACCACGACTGTGCGTAGCCGAGGAACAGCTGTTGGTCGGGGGTGAAGCCCGCGACGTTCGCCTCGGGTGCGGTCAGGCGCGCCTTGTGCGCCTGGTAGGCGTTCCAAGCGAGCTTGATGCCGCCGAGGTCGGCGATGTTCTCGCCCATGGTCAGCTCACCGTTGATCTTCTGGCCGGGGAGCGGCTCCTCGGCCTCGTACAGCTTGCCGACGCACGCGGCGCGGCCTTCGAACGCGGCCTCGGCTTCGGGCTTCCACCACGTCTCGAGCTTTCCGCTACCCGAGAACTTTCGGCCTTCGTCGTCGAACCCGTGCGTGACCTCGTGGCCCATCACCATGCCCATCGCGCCGTAGTTCATCGCATCGGGGTAGCCCGCCGAGAAGAACGGCGGCTGCATGATGCCGGCCGGGAACACGATCTCGTTGTTGAGAGGGTTGTAGTAGGCGTTCACCGTGGGCGGCGTCATGTGCCACTCGTTCTTGTCGACGGGCTGGCCAACCTTGCGCAGCATGTCGTGGACGGCCCAGGTGTGCAGCGCGACCGCGTTGTCGAAGTGGCTCGCGCCGATGTTGAGGCCCTCGTAGCGTTCCCAGACGTCCGGGAAGCCGATCTTGTTGGAGATGGCGTGGAGCTTGCCCTTTGCGGCCTCGCGCGTGCCCTCGTCCATCCATGTCAACGAAGGCAGCGCGGCCTCGAACGCGGCCTCGATGTCGCTGATCATCTGCTGGGCCTTCTTCTTGCTCTCACCAGCGAACGCGCGGTCGACGAAGCCTTGGCCGAGCAGGTCGCCGAGCGCTGCGTCGGTGCCGTCCACGCAACGCTTCCAACGCGGCTTCTGTGCGGACTGTCCGTACAGCTTGGTGCCGAAGAAGGCGAAGTTCGCGTCGTCGATCGCGGGGCTGAGGTCGCTCGCCGCGCTTCGCACGAGGTTCCATGCGAGGTAGGCGCGGAGCGTGGCCCAGTCCTTGCCCTTGATCTCAGCGTCGAACGCCGGGAAGAAGCCAGGCGTGGCGACGTTGATCGCGGTCAGGCTCGGAAAGCCGATCTCGGTGAAGAACGTGTCCCACTTGAGCGTCGGCGTGAGCTTCTGCAGGCCCTTGCGCTCGATGCGGTGGTACAGGGCGTTCGGGTCGCGGAGGGCTTCGGGGGCGAGCGAGGCGGCCGCGAGGCGGGTCTCGAGCGCGAGGATCTTGGTGGCGGCGGTCTTGGCGTCGGCTTCGGCGTACCCGGCGAACCCGAGCATCTTGGCGATGTGCGCCTCGTAGTCGGCGAGCAGCGCCTTGCCCTTGTCGTCCTCGGGCGTGTAGTAGCCCTTCTCGGGCAGGCCGAGCCCGCCCTGCGCCATGAACAGGGTGTTGACGGTCGGGTCCTTGAAGTCGGCCTCGACGCCCGCGTCGAAGAACGGGCTCGCGAGCGGCATCCGGGCCAGTAGCTTCATCAGCTTGTCGGCGGTGTCGACCGTCTGGATGGCGTCGAGCCACGGCTTGAGGGGGGCAGCCCCCGCGGCGGTGACGGCGTCCTCGTTCATGCAGGCGTTGAAGTAGGAGCCGAGCCGGGGGTCGCCTGAGCTGCCCGCTTCGAGGATCTCGCGAACGATGCCTTGGTTGCGGTCTTGGATCGTGGAAAACCCGCGTCCCCAGGTCGATCGGTCGGACGGGATCGACGCGGACTGCAGCCAGCCACCGCACGCGAACTGGTAGAAGTCGGTGCAAGGGTCGGTGTTGCGGTCGAGCGCGTAGCTGACGGCGGCTTCGATGCCGGTTGGCGTGGTGTCCGCGAGGTCGGGAGGCGTCGACGGCCGCGGTGCAACGGCGGGGGCCTCGGGGGGCGCCGCGGGCGCGACCGCGGTCGGGGGCTTGGGACAGGCGACGAGCGCGAGCGCCAGCAGGCTGAGACGGGTGGCGGACATGGGACCTCCGTGACGGGACGGCCGTTCGTAACGTCCGCCGGTCGGTCGGGCGATGGGCGGCCACGCGCGCGCGACGGATGTCGACCAGGCCGTGGCGGCGCGCCGACGCCTTCGACGTTAGCCGCGCCAGCAAACGGAGGTCTGTCATGACGAGCGACGCAGTGGTGCTGTGGGAAGATCGGGGCGAGGTCGCGATCTGCACGATCAACCGACCCAAGGCCCTCAACGCCCTCAACGCCGAGGTCATCTCGGAGCTGACGCGCCTCCTCTCCGAGAACGGACATCGCGCGGGGCTGCGCGCGATCATCCTCACCGGCGCGGGCGGCAAGGCGTTCGTCGCTGGCGCCGACATCGTGGCGATGCAGGCGATGTCGGTGGCCGAGGCCGAGGCCTTCTCCTACCGGTCGCAGGTGCTCGGTCAGATCGTCGAGGCGTTGCCCGTCCCCGTGATCGCCGCCGTTGACGGCTTCGCGCTGGGCGGCGGGTGCGAGCTCGCGATGGCGTGCGACATCATCCTCGCAGGACCGACGGCGAAGTTCGGACAGCCCGAGGTCAACTTGGGCGTCATTCCGGGCTTCGGCGGAACGCAACGGCTGGTTCGTCGCGCCGGCATGGCGGTCGCGATGGACCTGTGCCTCACGGGTCGTGTGATCGGCGCTGACGAGGCGGTGCGCTGCGGCATCGCGAGCCGCGCCGTGGAAGGCAGCGCCTTGGACGCCGCCCTCGCCGTCGCCGCCGACATCAGCAAGAAAGGCCCCTTCGCGATCCGCATGGTGCGCCGCGCCTTGCTCGAGAACGCGGATGCGGACCTCAAGACGGGCCTCGCGTCCGAACGGAGCCTGTTCGCGATGTGCTTTGCGACCGAGGACCAACGCGAGGGCATGCGGGCGTTTGTCGAGAAGCGCCCCGCGGCTTGGACGGGCCGCTGACGGCGGTCGGCGTTCGCCTCTCGTTTCGGTTACGGTGTCCAGCCCTTAGGAGGTCCTTTGTTCTTCCTCAACGACGACCAGAAGGCGATTCAGCAGCTCGCCCGTGACTTCGCGCGCGGCGAGGTCCTCCCTGGGGCCGCCGAGCGCGACAAGTCCCACACGTTCCCCACCGAGCTCGTGGCCAAGCTCTCCGAGCTCGGCATGATGGGGATGTTCATCCCCGACACCTACGGCGGCGCTGGCCTCGACGTGCTCAGCTACGTCCTCGCCCTCGAAGAGATCTCCTACGCGGACGCCGGCGTCGGCGTCATCATGAGCGTCCAGCACAGCTTGGCGTCGTGGCCGATCCTCGCCTTTGGTACCGAGGCGCAGAAGTCGACGTATTTGCCGCGCATGGCGTCGGGCGAGACGATTGGATGCTACGCCCTCACCGAGCCCGAGGCGGGGTCGGACGCGGGCGCGCAGAAGACGAAGGCCACCAAGGTCGACGGTGGCTACACGCTCAAGGGCAACAAGCTGTGGATCACCAACGGTCCACAGGCCGGGATCTGCGTCACCTACGGCAACCTCGAGCCCGAGTCGCTTCATCGCGGCGTCTGCGCGTTCATTCTCGAGTCGTCCTTCCCCGGCTACAGCGTCGGCAAGGTCGAGGAGAAGCTCGGCATCCGCTGCTCCGGGACGTCGGAGCTCGTGTTCGACGACGTGTTCGTCCCGCAAGAGAACCTGCTTCACAACGAGCGCGACGGCTTCAAGGTCGCGATGGCCACCCTCGATGGCGGTCGCATAGGCATCGCGGCGCAGTCGCTCGGGATCGCGCAGCGCTGCCTCGACCTGAGCGTCGAGTACGCCAAGACGCGCAAAACGTTCGGCAAGCCCATCTCCGCGCACCAGGCCATTCAATGGAAGCTCGCCGACATGCGCGCGCGCATCGAGGCCGCCCGCCTGCTGACCTGGCGTGCCGCTGCGATGAAGGACGCGGGCGTTCGCGCCAGCGCCGAATGCTCGATGGCCAAGCTGATGGCGAGTGAGACCGCGAACTTCTGCGCCTACGAGGCGATCCAGATCTTCGGCGGCTACGGGTTCAGCCAAGAGTACGAGGTCGAGCGGCTGTACCGCGACGCCCGCATCACCACGCTGTACGAAGGCACCTCCGAGATCCAACGGCTCGTCATCGCCAAGGACACCCTGGGCTGAGCGCACCACCCCCGCTGGCACCCGATGGCGCGTGGAACACGCCCGTAGCGTGACGATCGGGCCATCGCTGGATCCGCCGCATCGCATGTTGCATGCTCCGAGATGCGTCTGCGCGAGGGAGGCGGGGTGTCGGGTGCGTTGATCGCAGGCACGAGCACCGAGTTCGTGGGGGATCGTCCTCTGCGGCTGTCGGTGCGGCGTTGCCCGGTCGCGCTCGTCGAGGGCTCGCTGGCGTCGGGTCGGACCACGGTCGCGCGTCGGATCGCCACCCAAGGGGGCTGTGACGTCGTGTATGTGGACGGGCAGGCGTTCACGACGTCGCTGTCCGTCGAACGGATGCGGGCGGGCGTGTGGCCGGACCGTATCAAGGACGCGCCCGCGGTGATCTTCGATGATCTCGCGATGTTGGCGGAGCGCGGCGGGGCCGTCGTCGCGCAGTTGTTGGAGCTGCTGGAGCACCGGGCGTCGCGCGGTTTGCGGACGGTCTGCGTCGCGGCGCCCAACGACGGGTCCCTCTCGGCGCTGTGCGAGCGGCTCCCGTCGTCGCGTGTGGTCCACGTGCTGCTCCGCTTCCCGGCGCGCAGCGGCCGGGTCCGTTTTGCGCGCAGGGAGGCCGCGGCGCGCGGGCTGTCCGTCAAAGCTGCGTCGGGGCTGGAGCACCTCGAGCCTTGGACGTACGAGGCGGTCTGTCGCGCCCTCGACGCGCACCGAGGGTGACGCTCAGTCCGGGTGCGCCGCGTCGGGCTCCAGCTTCTTCGCGCCACCGCCACAACCCGCGCAGGTCGGGCCGTTGAGGTAGCCGAGGCTGCACAACTGGCAGACCGTCTCGTCGCTCGTCTCGCCCTGACCCATGCACGCCTGCATGCGCGTCCATTCGCTCGCTGG
>JBEIFN010000155.1:0-5722 GCA_040382435.1 Alphaproteobacteria bacterium | reverse complement strand
GGCCGTGCTCGATGCCGACGGCTTCGTGCAGGACCTTGGCCACGGGGGCGAGGCAGTTGGTCGTGCAGGACGCGTTGCTCACCACGTGGTGCTTCGCGGAGTCGTAGTCGTGGTGGTTGACGCCGTACACGAGCGTGGCGTCGGCGCCTGTTGCCGGGGCGGACACGATGACCTTGCGGGCGCCGCCCGCGAGGTGCACGGCGGCCTTCTCGCGGCTGGTGAACAGGCCGGTGCATTCCAGTACGACGTCGACGCCGAGATCGGCCCAGGGGATCTTGGCCGGATCGCGCTCGGCCGACGTCGACAGGATGCGACCGTCGATGACGAGGCTCGACCCCTCGTGGCGGACAGGGGTGCCCCACGGGCGATGCACGGAGTCGTGTGAGAGCAGGTACGCCAGCATGTCAACCGAGGTGAGGTCGTTGACGTGCACGAAGGACACGCCCTCGCGGTGCCAACCTGCGCGCACGATGTTGCGTCCGATTCGGCCGAATCCGTTGATGCCGATGCGAAGCGTCATGGCAAGGCTCCAAGCGCCGCGGGTCGCGGCAGAAGGTGCGCAGGGTTATCCGGCGGAGGCTGTCGGGGCCAAAGCGGTCCGGACGCTGCGCGCTGGAGGCTGAGTGGCGCTGCTCGTCGGCAATGTGAACCTGCCCGACGATGCCGCAGCGTACGCAGCGGCCGTCGCCGGCATGCTCAAGCTGCCCGCAGGTCAGGTCGTCTCGGTCCAACTGATCCGGCGTAGCCTCGACGCGCGCAAGCATCCCCCGCTTCGCAAGGGCGTCTTCAAGGTCGAGGTGCGTGACGAAGCCGCCGTGCTGCGGCGTGCGATCCCGTCGGTGCGCGCATGGACGGAGCGCGATGATGCCCGGTATGGCGTGGGGGACGCCGGTGCGCCGCGTCCGGTCGCGGTTCCCGCCGGGGCGCGTGCGATCGTGGTCGGGGCTGGGCCCGCGGGGCTGTTCGCCGCGCTGTGGCTGGCCGAGGCGGGGTTGTCGGTGCTGCTGCTCGACCGCGGTGGCCCGACCGAGGCACGCGTCCCGGCCGTCAACGACTTCTGGCGACGGCGCACGACGATCGATCCCGAGAACAACCTGCTCTTCGGCGAGGGCGGCGCGGGCACCTTCTCCGACGGGAAGATCTACACACGGCGTCGAGACGGCGAGATCGGCTACGTCCTGCGCCGCTTCGTCGATTTCGGTGCCGATCCGTCGATTCTGGAGGAGGGCTGGGCGCACCTCGGCACCGACCGGGTGCGCGCCATCCTCCCGGTGTTCCGCGCGCGGCTCGCCGAGCTGGGGGCCGAGGTGCGCTACCATGCGCGCGTCGACGACCTGATCGTCGAGACTGGGCGCTGCGTCGGGGTCGTGCTTGCGGATGGTGCTCGGGAGCGCGCGTCGGCGGTGGTGATGGCACCCGGGCATTCCGCGCGGGACACGGTGCGGATGCTGGTGGCGCGCGGCGCCACGGTCGAGCGGCGGCCGGTCGCGATCGGGGCGCGCATCGAGCACCCGCAGGCGGTCATCGACGACGCCCGTTACGGCGAGGGGCGCCGTGGCGATCTGCCAGCTGCTTCCTACCGACTCGCTTGGCATCCGCCCGAGGGCCCCAAGGCGCGCACCTTCTGCATGTGCCCGGGTGGCATGGTTGTGCCCGCGATGAACGCGGCCGAGCGTGTCGTCGTCAACGGGATGAGCTTCGCCGCGCAGCGGGCGTTTTGGGCGAATGCGGCGGTGATCGTCGAGCTTGGGCCTGAGGTGTACGGTGGCGGACAAGACCCGCTCGCCGGCTACGCTTGGCAGGACGCGATCGAACGCGCCGCGTTCGAGGCCGGAGGGGGTGACCACAGCGCGCCCGCCCAGCGTGTCGTCGACCTTCAGCGCGGCCAGGTCAGCGGTTCGCTGCCCAAGAGCAGTTACCCCCTCGGCCTGCGCCCGGCCGACCTGCGCTCGGTGCTCCCACCTGCCGTCATCGGTGGGATGCTCTCGGCGATCGACGACTTTTCCCGTCAGCTTCGTGGGTTTGCCGGGGAGGACGCGCTGCTGATCGCGCCCGAGACCCGCACCACCAGCCCTGTTGGCTTTCTGCGGACGGAGCACGGCGAAAGCCAGGGGCTGCCCGGCCTGTTTCCTTCGGGCGAGGGCGCGGGCTGGGGCGGCGGCATCGTCAGCTGCGCCATTGACGGCGTCAAGACGGCGCGCGGCGTCGTGGCGACGCTGCCCTTGACGGTGGGGGTCGCGTGACGTCGACGTTCGCTTGTGTGCGGTGTGGGGGATTCCTCGGCTCTGCCAAGACCGGAGGCGTTCGTACCTGTACGGCGTGCGGGGCCGCGCACGGGCGGGACGGTGCGCTCCTCGAGACCAACGCGCCCCCGGCCCCCGTCGTGCCGCCAACGCCTGCGGCCCCCAAGGTCGACGCCGCGCCATCGAGTTCCACCGGTCCCGAGCCCGCGGTGGCGATCCGAACGACGCAGGCGGCCTTGCAGGACCGCGCGCTCCTCGCGCGCTCGGGGCCTGGCTTTCTCGGCGTGGTCGCGGTGCTCGCCCTCGCAGGCGCCGCGGTGGTCTCTGCGTTCGTCGGGGTCTCGGCGCTCGTACCGACCGTCGGAGACGAGGAGCCGATCGAACGCGGGGGCGAAGGGGCCGCGGTCGCCGACGCGCGCGCCGATGTGGCCGAGGCCGTCGTGGAGGTCGGCGGGGAGGCGTCGGGCGAGGCTGCTGCGACTTGGCTCCCGCCGACGTTCGTCTGGACGGCCGACCGCCCGGCCTCTCAGGGGCACATCTACGCGGTGGGGTGGCTGACCAACCCCAACGACCGCGCGATGATGTCACCCAAGGTCGTCCTTCAGTACCGCGATGGCGCAGGCGAGCTGTTGCGGGACGACTTTGCGTATCCGTTCCGACTGACGCTGCGTCCCCAGGAGCGTGTCCCCGTCAGCCTGCTGTTCGACGCGGTGCCGGCGGCTGCTTCACGCACGTGGGTGACCTCGGGCTCCCAGGCGTTCGCCTCGTCGCCTCCCGCGGTCGAAGGGCTGCGCGTCGAAGGGCTCAAGGTGGAAGACCCAGAGTACGGTCTACCCGAGGCCAGCGGTCGCGTCGTCCACGGCGGCCGCGACCCAGCCGATCGCGTGCTCGTCGAGTTGCTCTCGTACGACCGTAAGGATGTGTTGATCGGGGTCGATCAAGCCTATGTCGCGGCCGACACGCTGCGCCCGGGCGAGTCCAGTCACTTCAGCATCCTGTTGACGTCGCTCGGCGCCCCCGTCGCGCGGCGCGAGGCGCGCGCGAGCGCCACGGTCGCCACGCCGCCCGCTCCACCTTGACACGCGGCGCGTAGGCGTTACATGGGGAGCACCCTGCGGGTGTAGCTCAGTGGTAGAGCATCAGCTTGCCATGCTGAGGGCCACGGGTTCGAATCCCGTCACCCGCTCTTTCTCGCTCTTTGCCGGTCTCCGGCCGGTTGGTTCCTCGCCGACCGCACAACTTGCGGGTGTAGCTCAGTGGTAGAGCATCAGCTTGCCATGCTGAGGGCCACGGGTTCGAATCCCGTCACCCGCTCCAACTCGGACTTCGTCTCGGCGTCGTCCCCACCGCCCCGTAGGCTCCGGCCTGCGGGGCGGTGTTCGTTGGTGCATCTAGAGGTAAGCCTTGCGCGCCTGGGCTTCGACGCGCGCCGCTGGTCGATCGAAGAACCACAGCGCAAAGCCAAAGCACACCACGCACAGCGCTGACGTCATCAGCGAGAACGTGGTGTAGAAGTCGAGGTAGGGCGTGGATGAGTTGGCGGCCGACGAGCCGCCGAACGTCTTGTACAGCGTGACGCCGACCGAACCGAGGTAGCCGAACGCGTCGACCAAGTAGATCAGGAAGCCGGCGTTGCCGCGTTCGCCGAGCGCCACGATCATGCGCTCGAACAGCGCGGAACCGAACGGCACGTAGGCCAGGTAGATCCCGAGTTGGACGGTGATCATCCACCCCACGGCGTCGAGCGCTCCCGCTTGTCGCGCGAGGGTGGCCCCGCCGATCAGCGCGCTGCCGAACAGCATGACGCCGTAGATCGACGCCATCGCGCGTCGGTTGCTTCGGATCAGGAACAACGTGCCGAGCGCGAGGAGGACGGCCAGCGTCACGGGCACCTTGGTGGTGGTGAACAGCTCGCTGGCTTCGGCGTAGCCGAGTTCTCGCCATAGGTCCGCCTCGAAGCTCGACGAGAAGTCGCGGAACGCTGTCAGTAGCAGATGGAGCAGCATGAGCGCGCCGAGGCCGGGGAGGTAGGTCTGCAAGAACCGCGCGCGCGTCGGGCCGTCCATCGGTTCGCGGACCTGGCGGGCGGCGACGTCGTCGGCGTTCGGAGAGGGCAGGCGAGCGAGGACCCAGACGGCGGCGAGTAGGGGAGGGAAGAACAGCGCGCCCGTCACGAACGGCATCCACACCTCGACGACGCCGGCGGACATCACCTCTTTGCCCACCGACTTGACCGCGCCGTCGGCGAGCACGTAGGAGGCGGACAAGCCGGCAGCGAGGGCCTCCGTGGTGCGTCGTCCTTCGAGGAACGAGAAGACGAGGCCCCAGACCATCCCGAGGGGGATGCCGTTGAGGAACAACCAGACGGCGTGCCACGGCGCTGGCGTGACGGCGAAGCCCGCCAAGGTTGCGAGCGCCGCGCTCATCAAGCCGAGCAGGACGAGCGCGCGCTGGTTGCTCGACATCTCAGAGACGATCTTGATGCCGAGGAACTTGCTCAGCGTGTAGCCGAGCAGCTGCGACAGCACGAGCAACGGCTTGTGGTCGAGCGCGCCGAGCCCTGGCACGTCGAACGTTCCGGCGAAGGTGCCCGCAGAGAACGGCTTTCGCACGGCGTACATGCAGAAGTACGTGGTGAAGGAGGCCGCGATCGCGACCAGTCCGAACACCACGGCGGACTGCCGTTCGAGCCAGCGCGTGAAGGGCGACGCGGTCATGGGGACCCCCAGAGCCTCCGGTGTCGCACGCGTGGCCCCCTTCGCGCAACCGGCGTGCGGCAGAGCGTGGGGTGGTGTCACGGCGACGTCGCACGGGGCACGCGCGCGAGGGACCGGCTAAAGGGGAGGGGACGAGGTCTACGATGGTCAAGAACGTCCTCAAACTGCTGGTTACGGTCGCGATTTTCGTCGGCCTGTTCTTCGAGTTCGGGGCGGCGCCGGTTCCTGTCGACCCGGCGGCGTTGCGCGGGGGTGAGGCGTTCATGGAGCCTGACCCCGAGCAGCGTGGCGAATTCGTGCCGCTCGCGCGCGAGGCCGTCTGCCAGCGGGCCGCGTCGCAGAAGCCGGTCTTTGTCCGGGACCTCGAGGGGCTCCCCCATCGGATCAAGGCCCTGCGTCATTGCGTCGACGACGACTTCGCGGTCGCGATGGTGACGTCCGACGGCGACATGAAGCCGCTCGAAGAGATCAAGGGAGACCGTGCTTGGGTCGTCGGTAAGGGCTTTCAGCTCGTCGAGATCGACTTCGCCGACCTCTGGCGCGAGATCACCTCGGTCAACCCTGTGACGTTTGCGGCGTGGTTCCTGTTCGCCACCCTGATCAAGCTCGTCGGCATCTTGGCGAACATCTACCGGTGGAAGGTGCTGCTCGACGCGCAGGGCGTCCGGCTGTCGTTCCGCTGGCTCAACCGTAGCTACTGGGTCGGACGGTACTGGGGCATCGTCACGCCGTCGACGATGGGGCTCGACGGCTGGCGTCTGT
>JBEIFN010000154.1:0-5731 GCA_040382435.1 Alphaproteobacteria bacterium | reverse complement strand
GACCGAGTGCCCGACGAGCACCGACGGTTTCATGCCGAGCGACGCCCACAAGCGCGCGACCGCGAGCTCGTAGGCGAACAAGGCGGGCTGCGTCCACCCCGTCTGGTCGAGCAACCCCTCCCCGCCATCTGCAAACATGACTGCTTGCAAACTCGATCCTCGCAAGGGAAGAAACGCGGCATCCACCTCGTCGAACGTCTCGCGCACCACAGGGAACGCCGCGGCCAACGCCCGCCCCATCCCGGCGACCTGCGCGCCTTGCCCGGTGAACAGCCACGCCGCCTTCGGTGCCATGGCGCCACGACGCACCTCGCCGACGACGGCCGGACGCGCCGCCATCGAGCCACCCGGGCTCACGACCACGGCGTGGCGGTGACGCATCACCGCACGCCCGCGCATCAGCGTCTCCGCCACGTGGGAGGGGTCGACGTCCGCGTGCCGCTTCGACCAGGATTCCAGCGCGGACGCCGCGTCGTTCAGCGTCGACGCGCTCGCCGCGGACAGGACCCACAGCCCGGGCCGCGCCTCAGCCGCTGGCGGCACCCCCTCGGGCGCCTCGGCGATCAGCACGTGCGCGTTCGTCCCGGACAGGCCGAACCCCGAGACCCCCGCGACGCGACGCCGCGCACCCGCCGGCCAAGCCGTCGGCGAGCGGACGGGAAGCCACGGCCACCCCGTCTGCAAGCTCGGATTCAACGTGGTCAGTCCCGCGACGGGCGGGAGCTGCCCCCGCGCGAGGGACGCGAGGACGCTGCCGACCCCCAACATGCCCGCAGCGAGCTCTGCGTGCCCAAAGCGCGCCTTGCTCGCAGTGGCGCGCAGGGGCCGGTCCACAGGACGGTCGCCGAAGACCTCGGCCCACGCGGCGACCTCGATCGGGTCCCCGAGCTTTGTCCCCGTCCCGTGCGCCTCGATCGCGTCGACGTCGGCCGGCGCCAGCCCTGCATCCGCGAGCGCCGCGCGCAGCACCTCGACCTGGGCCGCACCGTGCGGCACGGTCAACCCCGGCGCGGCCCCGTCGTGCCCCACCGCCGAGCCTGCGACGACGCCGAGAACGCGATGGCCGTGGGCGCGGGCGACCGACAGCGGCTCGACCACCACGACGCCGATCCCCTCCGAACGGGCGTAGCCATCGGCCGACGCGTCGAAGGTGTGGCACGCATCGGTGGCAGACAACGCCGACATCGCCAACAACCGCTCGGTGGCCGTCGGCGTCAGCAGGAGGCGGACACCCGCCGCGATGCCGAGCACGGCGTCCCCGCGACGCACCGCGGCGACGGCCTCGTGGAGCGCCACCAACGAGCTGCTACAGGCCGTATCGAACGAGACGGCCGGACCCGTCGTTCCGAGCACGAACGCGAGACGACCCGCGGCAAACGCCAGATCGTTTCCTGTCCCGACATAACCGACATCCTCCGCGGGGACCTCCACCCCCGCGAGCGCCTCCTCGTGGGCGTGCCCACCGATCCCGACATAGATGGCGACGCGCTCCCCTCGCAGACGGTCGGGCGCGATCCCCGCTCCCTCCAGCGCCTCCCAAGCGACCTGCAACAGCCAGCGTTGCTGCGGGTCGATCCAGCGGGCCTCACGTGGGCTGATGCCGAAGAAGTCCGCATCAAAAGCATAGGCATCGTCGACGAACCGTCCTCGCGACAGCGCCACGGGCGCATCAACAGCCGGACGCCACCGGCTCCCGGGCACCGGTCCGACAAGCGGTCGTTCGTCGAGCAACGCCTCCCACAGACTGTCGAGATCCGAGACGCCGCCCGGGAACCTACATCCAAAGCCGACGATCGCGATCGGCTCGCCCGACGCAGCCGCGCGTGACGCTTCGCCCGCCGACACGCCGGAGAGACGCTTGGCCAAGGCCCTGACCGTCGGCGCCTCGAACGCGATCGTGTCGGAGACGGGCTGACCGCTCCGAGCCCGCAGCTCGCGCGCGAGCACCAACGCCGACAGGCTGTCGAGCCCAAGGTCGAACAGCCCGGCGTCGGCGTCCAAGGTCGACGGGTCGCGGACACCGAGCGCGACCGCCACGGCCTCGCGCGCCATGACGTCGGGATCCGCAGCGTGCAAGGCAGGCGACGCCGCCAACGGCACCACCCGCCCCCAAGCCGCCGAGGCCCAGGGATGGACCGCGAGGTAGCGGTCGACGTCGATCCCAGCGACGAGGTGACGCCCCCCGCCCGAGGCGATCGCCCCAGCCATCCCCTGCCAAGCGGCATCGGGCGTCATCGCATGCATGCCGGCGGACGCCATCGCCGCGACCACCGCCGGGGTGGCGAGCCCCGCACCAGACCAAGGCCCGAAGTGGACGACGCCGCCGCGACCTCCACGGCTCGCCCACAGCGCCGCCGCCGCATCGAGCAACCCATTGGCGGCCGCGTAGTTGGCCTGCCCGCGCCAGCCGAGCGCGGCTGCCGCCGAGCCGACCCACCAGAGGCCTCCCTCAAGGTCCCGCGGCAACGCGTCCAGCAACGCCGACACGCCGGCCGCCTTCTCGACGGCCAAACCGACGACCGCGGCGTCGTCCATCGTGATGAACCGCGCGTCGGCGTTGCGCCCCGCAGCGTGGACGACGCCCGTCAACGCGTCGCCGAAGGACCGAACGCAGGCGCGCACAGCGTCGGCATCCGTCACATTGCAAGGCCGGTCCTCGCAGCCCGACGGGAGCGCCCCGTTCGCCGGCCGACGGCCGCTGACGACGACCCGCTCCGCCCCCGATGCGAGCAGTCCCGCGGCGATTCGACCGCCGACAGCCCCGGTGCCGCCGATCACCCACCAGGTGCCCGTGACGTGGAGCGGCAGCGCCTCGGCCGCACGCCAAACGTCGTGCGCCGGAGCGCGCTCGCCACGCCGAAGATCTCCGTTCGACGCTTCCTCGACCGCGTCCCCGGCCGGTCCGTCCCACCGAAGCCCCAACCGTTCGGGGTACTCATCGTGCAGCGCGCGCACCAGCCCGAGCGCGGCCGCCCCCGCGAGCGTCCGCCCATCCGCAAACACCGACAAGCGCGCAGACGTTGCCAACGCCTCACGCGCTGCCGCAGCGACTTCCACGAGCGCCGCCTCGATCCCGGCGACGGCTCGGACGTCACAACGCACCGTCCGGACGTTCGCGTCCACGACATCGGACGCGAACGGCGCGGACACCGTCGTCGCCACCCAACGCGGCGCGGCCGACGCCGACGACGGCGCGTCGAGATCCGCGGCGCTCTCGGCGCGGTCGACCCACACCCGCGTCGCGCGCCACGCGGTTCGCGGAACCTCGTCAGGCCGTGGGGGGGCAACCTCCCACCAAGCCAAGCGATCGATCGGTAGCCCATGCGCGCTGTGCAGGGCCACCGCCTCGGCCAGCACGGTGTCACCGGCCCCATCGCGGCGCTGCGCGGCGAGCACCACGGCGTCCGGGCGTTGACGCTGAACGAACGCCGACAAAACCGGATGCGGACCCAACTCGACGAACCGGGCGTCGGGGGGCAACGTGGCCACGGCATCCGCAAAGCGGACCGCGCGGCGCGCCGAACGCGCCCAGAACGCTGGCTCCGTCCAAGCGTCCACCTCGACGGCGCCGGTCGACGCCGAGACGAGCCGAATCGTCGGCACGGCCCGCTCGACCGCCGCGACGTCCGCCATGAACCCCTCGAGCATGGGGTCCATCGCTGCAGCGTGGAACGCATGGCTGACATGGAGCCGCGTCGCGCGGATGCCGTCGGCGGCGCAGACGGCCATGAACGCGTCGACCTCTCCGGCGCCGCCGGAGACGACCGTGTCAGAGCGGGTGTTCACCGCCGCGACCTCGACCCCAGGGAACCTGCGAAGACGCTCCGCGACGGCGTCCTCGGGCAGCCCGACCTGCGCCATCGCCCCACCGGCGGGCAGCGCGCCCATCCGGGCGCCGCGGGCGACCGCGAGCCGCAACGCCGTGCGGACGTCCCACACCCCAGCGACCGCGGCCGCAGCCAGCTCACCGACGGAGTGCCCAAGCACGGCGTCGGGCGCCGCACCCAAACGCCGCAACACGGCCGCCACCGCGAGGCTCGTCGCGACGATCGCGGGCTGCGCGACCTCGGTCCGCGCGACGGCCTCGGGATCGCCCGCCGACAGCACCTCGCGCAGCGTCCGCCCGTGAGTCGCTTGGAAACAGGCATCTGCGAGGTCGAACACCTCCGACGCCTCAGGGAAGGCCGCCGCGAGCGTCAGGCCCATGCCGGGGTACTGCGACCCCTGACCGGTCATCAACCACACCACAGGACCGCGGCCCGAAGCGACGGGAACCGCCGCGCGCAGGGCCTCGGCCAGCCCCGCCGCGTCGGACCCGGCGACCGCGATGGCGAACGGAGCGTGCTTGCGGCGGCAGGTCTCGGCCGCGAGGGATGCGACGGCGTCAGGCGCACGGAGGAGCGCGGCCGCCCAGGCTTCCGCTTCGGCCCGCGCGTGACGCTCCGAACGCCCACCGACGACGAGCGGAACCACCGCCTGACCGTGCGGAACGAGCGGCGTCGGTTCAAAGGCCTCCACGATGGCGTGCGCATTGGTTCCGCTCAAGCCAAAGCTGCTCACGGCCGCGATCCGGCGACGCGAACGCCAAGGCACCGGCGTCCGCGGGAACGCCACCGACCAAGCCGTAGGGATCGCCGGGTTCAGGGTCTTCAACCCAAACACGGGCGGGAAGAACCCCCCGCGGCCCGCGGCGAGCGCGGCCAGCACCCCGACGACCCCCGCCGCCAGCTCCGCGTGACCGAAACGCGCCTTGATCGCGCTTAGATGCACAGGGGAATCCGCAGGCCGGTCCCCGTACACGGCCTGCAGCGCGCCCACCTCGATCGGATCGCCCAGACGGGTGCCGGTGCCGTGGGTCTCGATCAAACCCACGTCGGACGCCGCGAGACCACTCAGCGCGAGCACCTCGGCGAGCAACACCCGCTGGGCCTCGCCCGACGGCACCGTCAGGCCCGCGGAGGCCCCGTCGTGGCCCACACCCGTCGCGTGCAGCACGCCCAGGATGCGGTCACCGGCGGCTTCTGCCGCGGCCCATCGCTTGAGGACGAGCACCCCACAGCCCTCCCCCCGCGCGTACCCGTCCGCGGACGCGTCGAAGGTGTGACAACGACCCGTGGGCGACAGCGCACCGAGCTGCCACAACTGCGCGGTCGTCTCCGGCGAGGTCATCGCGTGCACGCCCCCCGCGAGCGCGACGTCGACCTCCCCGTCGATGACGGCACGCGCGGCGAGATGCACGGCCACCAAGGCGCTGCTGCACGCGGTGTCCAACCCGACCGCGGGGCCGTGAACCCCGAGATGGTACGCGATGCGACCTGCAGCGAAGCTGGGTTGGTTGCCGGTTCCGGCGTAGGGATGCGAACGACCCTCGAAGCGACGCCCGTAGTCCGAGCTGCCCACACCGAGCCAGACCCCCGTCCGAGGCGAGAGCCGGTCGAGGTCCAGCCCTGCGTCATCGAGCGCTTCTACGGCGCAGGTCAACGCGAGGCGCTGGACGGGGTCGAGCGCCTCGGCCTCCTTCGGCGAAATCCCAAACCATTCAGGATCAAAGTGGCTCACATCGTCAAGAAAGCCGCCTGTTCCAACACCCGTCCCCTCCGGCGTCGCCCAGCGCCGAGCGTCCCAGCGATCCGACGGGACCTCACGAATGCCGTCGACGTCGCCGAGCATGGCGTCCGCGAGCCCTTGCAGCGTCTGGATACCCGCCGGGAGGCGAAGTCCCACGCCAACG
>JBEIFN010000153.1:0-5755 GCA_040382435.1 Alphaproteobacteria bacterium | reverse complement strand
GCCGGCGGTTGCCGACGATGTCGATGTCGCCATCCTCGAGGAGCCGTCCGATGCAGTCAGTGGCGATCGCGGGGATTTTGGCTCGGTACAGCTTCATGGAACCTCCGGGTGCGCCCTGCCAAGCGAGAGCGCGCGGTTGTCGTGCCGGTCACCCGCCGGCCGTGCTTTCGCAACGGCTCGCGGCGGTTGCGACCAACTCCTCACGACGTCAGCGCGATGCGCAGCACGTCGTCGATCGTCTCGACGTAGTGAAAGGTCATGTCGGCGAGCACCTCGGGCGGCAGCTCCTTGACCTCGGCGCGGTTGCTCGCGGGCAGAATGACCTCGTTGCGCTTGCGTCGGCGTGCCGCCAACACCTTCTCTTTGACGCCGCCGATCTTGAGGACGCGGCCGCGAAGGGTGATCTCTCCGGTCATCGCGAGCGTGCGCCGGATCGGGCGTCCTGAGGCGAGGCTGGCGAGCGCGCTGACCATGCCCACACCGGCCGAGGGGCCGTCCTTGGGGATGGCGCCCGCGGGAACGTGCAGGTGCAGCTGGCCGGCGAAGGCCTCGGCGGGGATGTCGTAGCGACCCGCGTTTGCCCGGAGCCAGCTCAACGCGGCCTCGGTGGACTCCTTCATCACGTCGCCCAGCGAACCGGTGAGCTTGAGGCCTGCGGGGGCGTCGGTGCGCAGGCACTCGATGAACAGGATCTCGCCGCCGGCTTCGGTCCAAGCCAGCCCGGTTGCGACACCTGGGGGCAGCACCTCGTCGGCGGTGTCATCGTCGAAGTCGGGGGGACCGAGGACCGCTTCGAGGTCACCAGCGTCAAAGATGACCTTGTCGACCGCGCCCTCGACGACGCGGCGCGCCGCCTTGCGGTACATCGAAGCCAGCTTTCGGCTGAAGTTTCGCAGGCCGGCTTCGCGCGTGTACTGCTCGATGACCCCTTCGATCGCCGCCTGCGTCAGTGCGACTTGTTCGGGCTTGAGGCCGTGCTCTGCGGCGAGCCGGGGCGCGAGGAACCGCGTCGCGATCTGGAGCTTCTCTTCCTCGGTGTAGCCAGGAATGCTCAGGATCTCGAAGCGGTCGGCGAGGGCCGAGGGGATCGGATCGGTCAGGTTGGCGGTGGCGATGAACAGCACTTGGCTGAGGTCGACGGGGACGTCCATGTAGTGGTCGGAGAACGCGTTGTTCTGCTCGGGGTCGAGCACTTCGAGCAGCGCGGAGCTGGGGTCACCGCGGAAGTCGGCGCCGAGCTTGTCGATCTCGTCGAGGACGAGGACGGGGTTGCGGGTTCCGGCGCGGATCATCGCGCGAACGATGCGCCCGGGCAGCGCGCCGACGTACGTCCGCCGGTGGCCGCGGATCTCGGACTCGTCCTTGATGCCGCCGAGGCTGACGCGTCCGAAGGAGCGCCCGAGCGCGCGGGCGATCGACTTGCCGAGCGAGGTCTTTCCGACGCCGGGAGCGCCGACGAAGCACAGGATGGCGCCGCGCGCGTCGGCGCGGAGCTGGCGGACGGCCAAGTACTCGACGATCCGCTCCTTGATCTTGCGCAGGCCGTAGTGGTCCTCGTCGAGGACCTCCTCGGCGCGCGCGAGGCTGACGTCGTCGACCGTGGACTTGGACCACGGGAACTCGCAGATCGTCTCGACCCAGGTCCGGGCGATGTTGTATTCGGCCGAATCGGACCCGATGCGCCGCATCCGGCTGATCTCGCGCAGGACCTCGGTGCGGACCTCGTCGGGCAGATCGAGCTCTTTGATCTTGGTTTCGAGCGCGTCGGCCTCGCCTTCGGGTCCAGCGGCGTCGCCCAGCTCGGTCCGGATGACCTTGAGCTGCTCTTTGAGATGGTACTCCTTCTGATTTTGGTCCATCGCGGCCTGGACCTTGGCATGCACCTCGGACTGGATCCGCTGCTGCGCGACGGCTGTCGCGAGCTGGTCGGAGACGACTGCGAGGCGGGCCTCGATCTCGACGGCCTCAAGGACTTGGACGCGCTGGTTCCAGCTCAGCGGGAGCGCGGACGCGATGTGGTCGGCGACGCGACCTGGTGCGTCGGCTTCGGGCGCGAGGACGTCCTGCTCCTCGTTGCTGAATCCTTGCGACTGCAAGAACTCACGGTGCAAGGCGAGGAGTTCTCGCGCGAGCCCGCGCTGCGTCGCGGGCGTTCGCGCTGGGTCGTCGACCTCTTCGAAGGTCGCGACGAAGACGTCGCCCTTTCGGTCGACGTCGCTCACGCGCACGGCGCGGCCGAGCCCCTCGACGAGCACACGGGCCTGGTTGTCGGGGAGTTCGGTGATCTGCAGCACGCGCGCGACGCAGCCGACGCGTGCGACGTGCGCGGCGAGGGCGTCGTCCTCGGCGGGGTCGAGCTGCGGGATGATCACGAGGGGAGCGTCGTGATCGAGGTGCTGGTCGACCGCGGCGAGGCTCGCGGGGCGTCCGATGTGCAACGCACGCAGGGCACCCGGGAGCAGGACGTGGTCGCGCGCGGGCAGGACGAGGAGAGCGGTCTTCATGGCGTCTCCGGCCCCCGTGAAAGGGCGGCGTCTCGTGTGGAGAGCGTCCGCCGGAGGGGCCGTCCCGGGAACCTAACGGGGTCGGCGTGGGCGGTCGACCGGGGGGCCAGAACCGTCGCGGACACAGCGCGGACGCGGCATCGTGCCTTGTTCAACGCCCGCGGGCGATGGCGGCGAGTCCGTCGCGGGTCGCCGGCACGATCCCACGCTCGGTGATGATACCCGTGATCAGCGAGGCAGGCGTGATGTCGAACGCGGGGTTGCGCACGGGGGCGTCGGGCGTCGTGAAGCGGACGCGGCGCATCTCTCCCGACGCGTCGGGTCCCTGGACCCACGCCACCTCGTCGTCCGATCGCTCCTCGATCGGGATCGCGTCACCGTCGGCGGTGTCGAGGTCGATCGTCGACGTCGGCGCCGCGACGTAGAAGGGCACGCCGTGGTGTTTGGCCGCGAGGGCGAGCAACATCGTCCCCACCTTGTTGGCGACATCGCCGTTGGCGGCGATGCGGTCGGCGCCGACGATCGCCAGATCGACGAGGCCTCGCCGCATCCACAACCCGCTCGCACCGTCGGGGAGTACGGCGTGCGAAACGCCCTCTTGGCCCAGCTCGAAGGCCGTGAGGCGGGCGCCTTGACCCCGGGGACGCGTCTCGTCGATCCAGACGTGCGGCGCGCGTCCGGCGCGATGGGCGGCATAGACCGGCGAGAGCGCGCTCCCCCAGTCGACGAACGCGAGCCACCCCGCGTTGCAGTGCGTGCTGACCCGGGCGCCGTGTCCGAGCAGCTGCGCCCCGTGTTCGCCGAGCTGGCGGCAGCTGTCGGCGTCGTCGTCGGCGACCGCTTGCGCCGCGGACAAGGCAGCGGCACGCGCGCGCACCGGGTCGCCCGCATGCGCGAGCACGGCGGCGCGGACCGGGGCGATGCCCCAGAAGAGGTTCTGGGCCGTCGGCCGGGTGGCAGCCAGCAGCTCGGCGGCGCGGTCGACGTCGACAAATAGCGTGTCGTCGCTCGCGAGGGCGGCGGCTTGGGCGACGCCTGCGGCCCCGGTCGCACCGATCGCGCCAGCGCCGCGCACGACCATGTCGCGGATCGCGAACGCGGTCTCCTCGACGCTGCGGGACTCGAACCACAGGACCTCAAACGGCAGGGCGCGCTGGTCGAGGAGGCGGACGGTGCTGCCGTGTTGCACGAGCGTGCGGGTGTGGTGTCCGTGGATGTTCATCGGCGACGCTCCGGATTTTGGGGGTTCGCGCCCGGTTCAGGTGGAGCCGCGTCCCGCTGCCACGCCTCCCACGCGTTGGGGCGGCCGTGCCGGACCTCGCCCTCGCGGTAGCGCAAAAAGCCCATGTAGGACTCGCGCCACCATTGTGCGAAGTCGCGCTCGTACAGCGAACCGTCGAGCATCGTTTGGTACAGCTCGTCGCGGTACTCACGGCCGGAGGCGAAATCGAAGGCGCGGATCCCCTCGCCGTCGATGCGGAGGTACTGGGTCGCCGCGAACGTCCAGCTACCGCTGTTGGCGTAGCAGCGGCCGTCGCGGTGCACGACGCCCGGCACGTGGCTGTGGCCGCAGACCACCGCCTGCCAAGGTCCTTGCAGCGCGTCCTGAAACGCCGGTCGGAAGATGCCCATCGAGTCGCCGAGGTTGGACCAGCACCACAGGTCGAGCCGGGAGCGCACCTCCTCGCCCCAGCCCTCCTCGCCGAGCCAACGGCCGAAGCGCCCTGCGAGCTCGGCCGCAGCCCCGATCTTGTGTCCGAACCAGAACAGCAAGCGGTTGGGCCACGTGTAGAACTCCGACAGCGGGATGCGGATCCATGTGCCCAGCCAGCGCTCGACGAGGTGGTGGACGAGCGTGTGCCACTGGCCTTCTTCGATCTGGCCGAGGATGTAGGGGTCGTATTCGTGACCATGTCGCACGAGGACGCGGTCGTTGATCACCACCTCCTGGCAGACGCGAAAGGCGAGGATGTCGGCGAACACCGTGACGTCGTGGTCGTGGTTCCCGACGACGTACAGCAAGCGCCCGGCGCGGCCAAGGCGGCTGAGGGACGTTAGGATGTCGCCGTGGGCCTTCAGGATGCGCGCGAAGCCGAACGCCTGATGGAAGTCGAGCGCGTCCCCGTTGACGATGAGCGTGCCATCGCCGCGCTCGACGTGGTCGAGGAAGGCGAGCAGGTGCGCGTCTTTGCCGAAGAAGGCGTCGTTGCCCGTGCCGTCGCCGAGGTGCAGGTCGGAGATGACCCAGACGACCGCGTCGGTCTGAAGGCGTTCGCAGCGCCGGAGGGGGTCGTGGTTCATCGGACTCTCGGCGCAGACGTACCCCGCCTCATGCGGTGTCGCGACGACGTCGCACGAGCAACGCCACCAGCGTTGGCGCGCCGAGCGCGGCCGTGATCACGCCAACGGGGAGGTCGCGGGACGGGGAGAGCGCGCGCCCGAGGGCGTCGGCGAGCGGAAGGAACCCCGCGCCGAGAACCGTCGCGTAGGGCACGAGGCGCGAGGGGTGGGCTCCGCCGAGCGCGCGGACGGCGTGGGGCAGGATCAGCCCGACGAAGCCGATGGGGCCGACGACGGCGACGGTCGCTGCCACGCCCAACGCGGCGCTGGCGAGCACCCGCGCGCGGACCCGCACGACGTCGACGCCTCGACTCGCGGCGACGTCGGCGCCGCTCGTCATCGCGGCGAGCGCGGGAAGGTTGAGGTGCAGGCCGAGCAGCGCGAGCGCGACTGGCGGCGCCAGCACCAGGACCCGATCGTAGCCGATGGTCGAGAGCGAACCGAGCGCCCACCGAACGCTGGCGAGCGTCGTTGCCGCGTCGGCGTGCAGCTGCAACCCGGTGGTGATCGCGCCGGCAGCGAGGCTGAGGGCCACGCCGGCGAGGATCAGGTCGTCGGAGGCGAGGCCGCGGTGCCGGGCTGCGGCAGCGAGGGCGCCCGAGACGAGCAGCGCGCCGCCGAGCGCGCCTGCTGCGACGGCCCACGGACCGCCCGTCGGCCACAGCACCAAGACGGCGAGCGCACCCATACCGGCGCCAGCGGTGGTCCCGACCGTCGACGGGGCCGCCAGCGGGTTTTCGAGCACGATCTGCATCGAGGCGCCGGATGCGCCGAGCATGGCGCCGGCGAGTACCCCGAGCAGCGCGCGCGGGATGCGCAGCGCCGTGAGGACAAACCCGCCGGCGTCGTCACCGAGCGACGCGCCGATCCACGGGGAGGCGGCTGCCGCTACGACCGCGAGCAGGGCCATC
>JBEIFN010000152.1:0-5797 GCA_040382435.1 Alphaproteobacteria bacterium | reverse complement strand
ATCCGTCGCTTGCTCGCGCCGACGCCGTCGGATCGTCTGGATCCCGCAGAGGCCATCCGACGGATCGCCGCCGTCCTCGAGGTCCTCGACGGAGAGGGGATCGACGGCCTCGTGGCACGTCAGGCGTCGGACGAGGCGCGTCGTGCGCGGTCGCCGAGCGTGCGACCGCTCGAGGACGTCGCCAGCGCCGATGCCGCTGCTGCAGGTGCTTCGGCGACGCTTCAGGCGCGTCGCGTCGCGCTTCCCACGGACGGCGCGGTGCTGCTGCCGCCCGCGCCGGTCGCTGGCCGCTTGGCCCCTCGCCGCGCGTTGCCGCGACCGGTCGCACCTGCGCCTCAGGCTCCGCCTGCCGGCGGGGCCGTGGCGAGCCGCCCTGTCCGTGCGCAGCCGGAACCTGCATCGTCGCCGACGGTGCCGGCTCGGCCACCGTCACCGCCGACCGCCACCGATGCGGGGCCCGTCCGTCCCTCGCGCCCGGCGCGTCCGTCGGCCCCGAACCCACCGTCGGCGAACGCCCCGAGGCCTGCGCGCGCTCTCGCCGCCGACGCCGCCGACGCCGACGCGACGCCCGACGACGAACCCACCGCGTAACGGGTCCGAAACCAATCCTTGCAGGGGCAAGCGCAGCGGAGCGAACGGGTTACCCGCGGCGTCCTACGGGAGGGGTGACGATGGGAACCTGGCGACCGACCGACTCCGAGAAGCTCTACGCGATCGATGGCTGGGGGCAGGGGATGTTCCGCGTGACCGCGGATGGCCATCTCGCCGTGCACCCGGATGGTCATGCGCAAGGTCCGTCGCTCGATCTCAAGAAGCTGGTCGACGACATGCGTCGTCGCGGGACGGAGCTGCCGTTGCTCGTCCGTCTGCCCGACATCATCCGCACCCGTGTCGACGGCATGGTCTCGGCGTTCGTATCGGCGATCGCCGAGTGGGAATACCAAGGACGCTACCGTCCCGTGTTCCCAGTCAAGGTCAACCCGCAGTCGCACGTGATGCGCGACGTGATGAAGCACGGGCGCCGTCACCATGTGGGGCTCGAGGCGGGGTCCAAGCCGGAGTTGATGGCCGTGATCGCCAACCTCGACGACCTCGACGCGCTGATCATCTGCAACGGCTACAAGGACCGCGCCTACATCCGCCTCGCGCTGCTCGCGCGCCAGATCGGCCATGAGTGCGTCATCGTCCTCGAAAAGCCCGGGGAGCTCGATCTCGTGCTCGATGTCGCCGACGAGCTCGGCATCGCGCCGGTGATCGGGGTGCGCGCCAAGCTCTCGGCCGAGGGCAGGGGCCACTGGAGCGGCTCCACCGGCGACAAGGCCAAGTTTGGTCTCGACGTCAACGAGGTCATCGACGTCATCGACCGGCTGCGCGAAGCCGACCGGCTCTCGTGCTTGCAGCTGCTTCACTTCCACATCGGGAGCCAGATCCCCGAGGTCAAGACGTTCCGCACCGCCGTGCGCGAGGCGGTTCGCGTCTACAGCGAGATGCGCAACCTTGGCGCAGGGATGCGCTTTTTGGACGTCGGAGGCGGGTTGGGCGTCGACTACGACGGCACCGCGAGCACGGACGCGTCGAGCATCAACTACAACCTGCGAGAGTACGCGAACGCGATCGTCGGGACGATCACCGACGTCTGCGCGGAGACAGGTTGCGCGCATCCCGACATCGTGACCGAGGCCGGCCGCTCGATGGTTGCCCACCACGCGGTGCTCTTGCTCGACGTCGTCGGCAACGCGTCCAAGGCCCTCACGGCGCCCCCGCGTCCGCCCAAAGACGGGGAGCGTCCGATTCGTCCGATCGAGTCGGCGTGGGAGATCTACGACGAGGTGAGCGCGGAGCGGTGGCACGAGGCGCTGCACGACATCCAGTCGCTGCGCCGCGAGGCGACCACGAGGTTCAACCTTGGGCTGCTCAACCTCACGCAGCGCGCCTACATCGACCGCATGTACTGGGCGGTGTGCGGACGCATCCTCGAGGTGGTTCCGCCCGACACGGTCCACGACGACCTGGAGCGACTGCGCTACGACTTGGTCGATACCTACTTCTGCAACTTCTCGGTGTTCCAGTCCGCGCCGGACGTGTGGGCGATCGACCAGTTGTTCCCGGTCTGCCCGATCCATCGCCTCGACGAGGCGCCCTCGCGTCGCACGATCCTGGCCGATCTGACCTGCGACTCGGATGGCAAGATCGACAAGTTCATCGGTCGTCGTCAGACCAACCGGTTCTTGCCGCTCCACAACCTCAAGAAGCGTGAGCGCTACACGGTCGGTATCTTCCTCGTCGGCGCGTACCAGGAGATCCTCGGCGACCTGCACAACTTGTTCGGTGACACCCACGCGGTGCACGTCGAGGTGGCTGACAACGCGCAGGGCTACACGGTGCTGCACCTCGACGAGGGCGACATCATCGAGGAAGTCCTCGGCTACGTCCATCATGACGCCAAGAAGCTCGTCCGCATGCTGCGCGAGAAGGTCGAGGCAGCGACCGAGGCCGGCCGGATGTCGTTCGAGGACGGAGCGTCGTTGGTCCGCACCTTCCAGCGCGGTTTGGACGACTACACGTACCTGTCGCGCTGACGGGCGGCGTCGGGCCGCTTCGCCGGGTCGGCTGCCCAAGCCCGGTGGTCCATCAGGCTACGCCAGTCGAGCGCGCCGACGACCACGTTGGGGGGCGGCAGGCCGCGGAAGGTCGCCAAGGCGATGGCCAGCTCGTGGAGCACGTGCGCTGTCGCGCCGTAGCAGACGAGGCCCTCCATCCGCATGATGGGGAAGAACTGCGTGCGGCCGTCGCGGTCGACGATCAGGCCTTCGATCGGCGCGCCTCGGACGACCGCGTCGAGATCCCACCGCAGTACGCGCGCAACCTCTCGGTCGTCGGGCGCGAGGGGCGTGTCGTCCAGGCCGACGACCCAGGGGTCGAGCCGCCACTCGGACGTGTAGATCGGGGTGCTGGAGAGACGGCCGAGGGTGCGGTGCGGTTGGATGCCGAGCTCCTCGCGGCACTCGCGTAGCGCGGTCGCGTGCAGGTCGACGTCGGCGGCGTCGGGGCGTCCTCCGGGGAAGCAGATCTCGTCGGCGTGGCGCGGCAATGCGGGCGGGCGCAGGGTGAGGACGACCCGGAGTTCGCCCTCGTGCACCTGCACGGGCACAGCGACGCCTGCGCGCAGATGGTTGGTTCGCCCGGGCGCCGGCGGCAGTTCTCGCCAGGACCAAGCGGCGAGCGCGGCGGCGACCTCGTCTAGCGGTGGGCTCATCGGCGGCCCCCGAGCGCGTCGTAGTGTTGTCGCGCCTTCCGGAGGTCCTCGAACGCGACGCGTTTGTCATCGGGCATCTTGATGAGGTGCGCGGGGTGGAACGTGGCGATGGCCGGGATGCCCTCCCACGAACGCTCTTGTCCATGCTCACGTGCGAGGCTGCGAAGCCCGAGCAGGTGATGGCTTGCCGCTCTTCCCATGACGAGCAGGAGTTTGGGCTGAACGGCCCGGATCTGGCGGTGCAAGAACGGGAGACAAGCCGCGAAGTTCGCCGGGAGTGGGTCGCGGCTGCCGGGCGGACGGCATTTGACGACCGTCGTGACGTAGACCTTGGGCCGGCTGAGTCCGAGGACGTTGGCGAGCATCCGGTCGAGCATCTCGCCGGACGGACCGGCGAAGGGGGCACCGTGCAGATCCTCGTGTTCGTCGGGGGGCTCACCGATGACCATCAGGTCGGCCTCGGGGTCGCCGCTGCCGACGAAGACGCTGTGGCGTTGCGCGCACAACGAACAGCGCGTGCAACCGTCGAGATCGGCCGCGATCGCGGCGAGGCCGGCGGCACCCGGGGCGTCCGCGGATCCGGCCGCCACGTGGTTGGGAACTGCTCCCGTGCGTGCGGCCTCCGCGACGGAGGTCCAAGCCGAAGCGATCGGCGTCGGAACACGGGCCGGAGGGGGAAGGGCGTCCTCGGGCGCGCCCGACGCGGTCGGCGATGCCGCGGCCATGGCGGGAAGGGTTGGGGAAGGCGCGATCGCCTCAGGGCGCGGGGCGTCCTTGCGCTCCGCGAGCACCCCCACGCTCCGGGCGGCGTCGAGGTGCGTCCGGAGGTCGGCGATCAGCGTCCGCATCTCGGTGGCGATCGCGGCGCGGTCGAGGGTCATGCGTCACGCTCCGGCGCCCAGCCGTGGCGGCGCAGGGCGTCGAGAACGTCGAGGAGCGGGAGGCCGAGGACGGAGAACCAGTCGCCTTCGTAGCGGGAGAACAAGGCGGCGCCTCGCCCTTCGAGCGCGTACCCGCCCGCGCATCGGCTGCCCTCGCCTGTCGCCACATACGCGGCGAGCTCGGCGTCGCTCAGGTCGGCGCGCATCCACAGCGTGACCGTCGTCGCGCCGTCGACGCGGGTGTATCCGGGGCCGAGCAACGTCCATGCCGTGTGGAGCGTATGGGGTCGCCCCCGCATCCGCTGGAGCCGGCGCAGGTGGTCGCCCGGGTCGTCGGGCTTGTCGAGGCGTTCCCCGTCGAGCCAGCCGACCTGATCGCTCCCGATGACCCACGATGTAGGTTCCTGGGCCGCGACGGCTGCCGCTTTGGCGTGGGCGAGCTGGGCAGCGAGCGTGGCGGGATCGGCGTCGTCGTACGCGCGCTCGTCCACGCCTGGGGGAATCGCGCGGTACGCGACCCCGGCCGCGCTGAGCATCGCGCGCCGCGAGGAGCTGGTCGAAGCAAGGACGAGGTCCACGGGGTCTCCAGACGGGGTGCGTAGCGCGTCTCGTGACACCCTGCCGCTTGCGGATCGGGGGCCGACGGGTTGGTAACGACCGGGGGTCGCGCCTGGTGTGGGACGTACACGAAAGCCCTGAGGTTCGCGCGTGGCTCGACCGCGTGGGGGCCGGCGATCTGCGGGACTGGCTGGGGCTCCCGGCGATGGCCCCGCTCTCCGAGGTGGTCGAGGGGCTTCAAACGCGCGCATACACCGAGCGAGACGCGGGGCTACGCGCCGACCTCGAGGCCGCGCTTCCGGGGCTGACGTCGGCGCTCGAACGTTCGGCGACCGCACGACTCCCCGACCTGTACGAGGCGCTCGGGGTCGCGCCAGACGCGTCGTTTGCCACCATCGAGGCCGCATGGCAACGCCTCGAAGCCGACGCGCGTGGCGGCGAGGCGGCGCTCGCTTGGACGGTTCTTGGGGATCCGCTCCGTCGTGCCTCGTACGATCGCGCGTGGCGCGACCAACTGCTCGGCGTGTTCGAGCCGTCCCCGTTCGTGGCGGAGCTGCTCACCCTCCATCTGCCGGGGACGCCACGGCTTCTGCTGCCGCACGGCGAGCGGCTCAGCATCGCGGCCCCGCCCGAGCGGCGCGCTGTCGTGCGCGTGCCTGTCCTCGCCGAGTCGCTGAGCGCGCCGGTTCGTGTGCGGGCGCCGGCGGGCGTGATGCTGGCCCGGACGGCGGATGCAGATGAGGGCACCGACGAGATCACCTGCTTGACCGGCGAGAGCGAGCTGTTCCTGCAGGTGCCTCCTTCCGCCCAACGGGACGGTCGCGTGGCCGCGACCCTGGTGTCGGGCGCGGTTGAGGTGCCGATCGAGGTCGAGATCGACCACGCCGCGCACCGGCGAGAGCGGCAGGAGAGCGGTAGGTGGTGGATCCTGGCGACCGCGCTCGTGGGCGCGGCGATCGTGCTCGGAACGGCGATGCTGCGCCCTGATGCCGTCGAGGTCGAGGCCCGTGACTGGTCCGATGCCCCCACGATCGTCGCGTGTGGGCTGCCTCTGGAGACCGCGCTCACCGTTCATGTCGACGGGCGCGGTACGGCGACGGGT
>JBEIFN010000151.1:0-5806 GCA_040382435.1 Alphaproteobacteria bacterium | reverse complement strand
GACCTTGCTGATGACGGCTAGCCCCGTGCCCAATGCTTCGGCGTAGAACCGGGCGCGCTCGAGCCCGCCGACGTCGGGGGCCGCGACCATGTCCCCTTGTAGACCCCGCTGCAGCAGCCAGGGCGTCAGCGCGGGCTGGAGGAACAGGTTTTCGAGGCGGCAGCGCCAAGGGTCGAACATGCCCCCGATCGCCTCGTTGTGGATCTCGAGCGCGATGACGCGGTGCGCGCCGGCGGCCTGCAAGCAGCGGGCGAACAGGCCGGCGCTGATGCCCTCGCGGGTGCGCCCCTTGCGCTTGTCTTGCCGCGCGCCGGGGAAGTAGGGCACCACGGCGGTGACGAACTCGGCGTCGGCGAGGGTGGCGGCCTCGATGGCGTGCATCAGCATCGTCGTGCGGTCGTAGAGCGTGCGCGAATCCCCGGGGGCGACCGGCGCTTGGAAGATGTACAGGTCCGAGCCGCGGACGTTGGCGTTGATCTCGAGCTTGCCCTCGCCGCACGCGAACCACATCTCGCGGGTGGGGATGACCTCGGTGCTGAGCAGGCTCGCGACACGTTCGGCGAGCGGGCGTGCCGGGGCGCAGGCCAAGATCTGAAGGGGGGCGCGGCTGCCGGTCATGCATCCTCCGGAGGCCGCAGTCTTGCACCCGCGGTGCCGGAAGGGAAAGGGGGATTCGCGAGGTGCGCGGATGGGCAACGACGAGGCGGCTTCGGTCGACGTCATCGACCTGTTCGGGACACCGCGCCTTGCGCTCTCCGCGTGGCTGGCCGAGATCGGGGTCGGGGCGGTGCATGGCGATCGCATCTTCGGCGCGCTGCACCGGCGAGGCCTGGCGCTCGATGCGATCCCCGATCTCGGGCGTCACGCGAGCGTGATCGCGGCGCGCTGCCAGCAGGCGCGGGTCGAGGTCGTCGATCGGCGTGACGCCGGGGACGGCACCGAGAAGTTGGTGCTCGGCTTGGCAGACGGCGCCTTGGTTGAGGCGGTGCTGGTGCCGATGCCCAAGGGGCGCACGACGCTCTGCGTCTCCACGCAGGTCGGTTGTGCGATGGCGTGCGCGTTCTGTGCGACGGGCACGCTCGGACTGTCGCGGCACTTGTCGGCCGGGGAGATCGTCGCGCAGGTCGCCGTGGCGCGCCGTGTGGCGGCCGAGTCTGGACGGACGGTGAACCGGCTGGTCTTCATGGGGATGGGCGAGCCGCTCCACAACTGGACGGCCACCCGAGACGCGCTCGCCGTTCTTCTCGACGGTCATGGTCATGGCTTCGCCGCGGAGAAGGTGACGGTCAGCACCGTCGGCCTGATCGAGCGCATCGCCGCGTTCTCGGAAGCGTTTGGCGGACGGGTCCAGCTCGCGCTGAGCCTTCATGCCGGCACCGATGCGACCCGGCGACGCATCGTTCCGACCGCGCGGACGACGACAATCGCCGCCCTTCGCGAGGCACTGGCCGCGTGGCCGCTACCCGGAAAGCGCGCGTTGATGGTCGAGTACGTCGTTCTGCCGGGCGTCAACGACGGCGACGACGAGGTCCTCGGGGTGGCCGCCTTGGTTGCGGGGCTGCGCGCGTGCGTCAACCTCATTCCGTTCAACCCCTTCCCCGGGGCCGCGTTCCGCAGCCCGACGCGCGACGAGGTCCAGGACCTTCAACGCAGGATGCTCGCCGCGGGTGTGATGGCTACGGTGCGGTGGCCCCGCGGACGCGACGCCGCAGGCGCGTGCGGCCAACTCGCGCTCGCGCACCACCCCGACGCGCCACGTGCCCGCGGGGGCGCCGCCTAACGGGTTGGCAGCGCGCCGACGGAACGGCCACGAACGTGCTCGGTCGCCACAGCGTCGGCCTCGATCGCTTCCGGCGTGAACGCGACCGGGTACAGCCCGCCCGTGGCGTAGTCCGCGGCTTGGTCGGAGACGTGCGGGGACGTCGGGTCGTCGGATTGCCCATAGACGAGCCGCGCGCGCGCGACGGGTTGCCCGTCGACCCAAGTCACGGCGAGCAGGAACGAGTTGCCGTCGTTCATCCACCAGCCGTCGGGGCCTGCTGACGTCACGGGGTCGTCGATCGGTGGTCGGTCGTTGGGGATCAGCAGGGACTGGCTGGCCTCGGGCCACCACTCCGCGATCCCGATCGTGCCTTCGCCGTATTGGCCACCGGGGACGGGCCAGTCGGTGCCGTCCTCGAGATGGATGCGCTGCAGGTCGCCGAGCGTCGGCCACTCGTTGGCGGGGCGCGACGGGTCGAGCCAGGGCGAGAGCCAGGCGGCCGCGCGGGCGAGGCCGAGCAGGACGGGGTCGGTGCCTTGCGCGGGCGCGGGCACGAGGCCGGCGGGCGTGTCGATCGGGCGTGAGGTGTCGTAGGGTTCGGCGTACAACCCGTCGCCATCGAGGATGAGCGCGTCGCGGTCCCAGCCGCCGTGTGCGAGGAACGCGCGCCACAGGACAGCACCCCGGGCGTCGGCGCGGAACGTGCCGTCCCACCCGGCGAGGACGTCACAGGCGGGACCGATTGGCCGTTCGAGGGTGCCGTCGAGCACCGTTTGTACGCCGAGGCATCGGGCGACCACCGCCTCGCGGAGCTGTTCCGCGTGCCACGAGCGCATGGACAGGCCGGCGGCCTCGATCTCCGAGAGCGAGAAGCGGCCGTCGATGCCCGAGGCGGCGGAGGCAGACGCCGGCTCGGTGATCAGGCGGTGGTTCATCTTCGTGCGCGCGGACACGACGCCGGGCTCGGCACCGTACAGCGAGGGAAACCCGACCAGAGGGGTGGCGACGTTGGCGAGGCCGTGGGAGTCGTTGGCGTTGGCGGCGTAGTCACGGGTGCGGAGTCGCGGGGCGCGCTCCCACGCGATCAGCCCGGGTTCGACGGCGCGGGCGTCGGTTTGCCAAACCCCGTCGGGGTCGCTCCCGTCGAGAAGGATCGCGCCCGCGTCGGCGAACTGAGCGGAGAGGAAGCCCAGGAAGGAGCTGCTCGCTTTGAGTGTCTCCCAGTCTGCGATCGCAGCGTCCGAGAGGTCCGGAACGCGGCTGCCATCGGCGAAGAGCACCTCGCCGTCGGCGGCGGCCGCGAGGGTGTAAACCCAGGGGATCCCTTGGGTGTCGCGCAACGCAGCCTCGGCCTCGTCGAGCGAGGTGGCGTGATCGAGCCCATCCCAGGCGTCGAAGATCGTGAGGTCGCGGGCGTTGGCGTCGCGGAAGGTGATCGCGAGCTGGGGCGTCCAGCCCACGACCGGCGCGTCGAGGACGGGTCCAAAACGCGACCGCCATGTCGTTCGCTGAACCGGGCTTCGGGCTCCGTCCTCGCCGAGCACATCGATCGTGTGGACGGTCGGCGTCATCGCCTCGTAGGTCCCCTCAGGCGTGAGGTACCGGGTGGGATCGGCCGCATCGAGCGTCAGACCGTACGCGACGAAGCGTGGCGCGTACGAGACGGTGTGCGTCCACGCGAGGTGGGCATTGAACCCGAGGTTGACCAGGGGCACGCCCATCAACGACGCGCCATACACGTCGAGTTCGCCAGGTACCGTCAGGTGCATCTCGTACCACTGCTTCTCGCCGAAGGACGGGAAGTGCGTGTTGGACCACAGCGCGCCGACATCGCCCTCGACGCGCCCGCCGCCGAGGGCCCAGCCGTTGCTGCCCTTGTGGGCCTCGCGAAGCTGACGGCGGAGTTGCTCCAAGCGCTCGGGACCCGGAGGACGTCGCGTGCCGGTGGCGGCGGACGGGGGCGTGGCGCGGCCGATGTCCTCGACGAACAACGCACCAGACCCGTCAAGCGTGAGCGCGATCGCCCAGGTGAGGATGTCGGTGCGCGTGAGTGGCCGGACCCAAGGGGCGTCGGTGCAGGGCGCGGGCGCGCCGTTGGCCTCGAGGTAGGCGTCGAACCCGGACGCGTAGCCGTCGATGGCCGTGCGTGTGGCCTCGGAGACGAGCGGCCATGCCTCCTCGGCGAGCGTCACCGCGCCGAGCGCGCGCCAACCGGCGTCGCGGTCGATCCAGCGGCCGTCGGGACCGGCGCCGAACCATGCCGCGCGCTCCCCGCGGACCATGTGGACTTGCTCGATCAGCAGACAGGCGTGGTCGCGCGCGAACGCGTAGCCGAGTCCAAACGCGACGCTCCCGGCGTCCTTGGCGCGGATGTGGGGGACGCCCCGCGACGTCCACGTGATGTCGGCCTCGTAGACCGTGGCTGGGCTGCACGAGAGGGTCCACAAGGGCCACAGGGCATGGACGAGCCGTCGCATCTTGACCTCACGCGCCGTGGGTAGCGTGTTCCCGGCTGGGTCGCGGAAAAAATCATCGCCGATGTCAGACGGCCTGCGCGCATCCACAACTCCACGCTGAGGGGGCTGAAACCACCCCCGTTTGGAGGTTGTATGTTGCGTCTTTCTCTTACCCTCGGCCTGATGATCGCGACCCCGGCCGCGGCGGCGATCGCGCCCACCGCACCCTCGGCGGCGGCCACCTCGGTGGACTTCAGCACGCTCGTCCTCGACCCCTCGCTCGCTCGGGCGCGCGCCTTGATGACGCTGGTCGGCATCGAGGACCTCGCCGACGCGGGCACCGTCGACCTGTCGACCGTCTCGATCGCACCGGGCGTGTACGCGCTCTCGCCGGACGCGTGCGGTTTGGGCGCGCTCGCCGGTCCCTCGGGCCCGCCCTCACCGCCCACCGGCGGGGTTGCTGCTTCGTGCACGGGCATCTCGGGCTGGTTCTCGACCTATGGTCCTGCGACCTACGGCGGGCTGTTCGGGAGCGGGTCGGGCACCGTCGTCCAGTACACCGGCGAGGAGATGTCGGACATCGCGGTCATCGTCGCGGATCACGTGATCTTCGAGGACGCGACGTTGACGCTCTCTTCGAGCGTTCGCGAGCTGTGGATCATCGCGCGCTCGGTCGAGAGCAGCAGCTCGACGATCACCTGGGAAGGGGCGGGTCGCTCGGCCTCGTCGATCTCGTCGATGTCGGCGGCTGCGGCGGGGACGCCGTCGTACAGCCCGACGTCGGTGTCGAGCGCGTCGGCGTTCCGGTCGCCTTCGGGCGGGGCGGGCACGGCCGGCGCATCGGGACGGACGGGCAACGCGGGCCGCTCCGCGCCTGACGTCCACGTCGTGGTGGTCGACGTTCTCGCTGGCGCGGACGGGGTTCGCAACCTCCCGCAGCTCAACCTCTCCGGCGAGGCCGGCGGCGCTGGGCAGGCTGGTCAAGCGGGTGGGCGCGGTGGGCACGGGGCGCGCGGCGCCAACGCGGTGGCCAACCTGGTCAACTGCACGCAGGGGGCGGGCTGGGGCGGCAATGGCGGCGCGGGCGGCGCGGGGGGCCGTGGCGGCGCAGGTGGCGCGGGTGGCGCGGGTGGCGACATCGAGCTGTTGTACGTCAACGGCCTCACGCCCACCGTCGCGAGCAGCCGGGGTGGCGGGGCCGCGGGGGCCGGGGGCTCAGCGGGCAGCGCGGGCGCAGGCGGCACCGGTGGCTTGGCAGGCGCCGGGGTCTGGCCGTACTGCCGGGAGGAGCCGACGCGTGCGGGGCGTAACGGCAGCGCGGGCGCCGTTGGGAGCCGTGGTGCCGCCGGAACGGCGGGCGCGGCAGGCACCTTGACGACCGACACGATCGACTACGAGACGTGGGAGGCGTTGTTCACCTCGCCGTGGCTCGTCGGCGCCGTCGATCCGGTCGTCGACGTCGGTGCCGAGCTGGAGCTGATGACGGAGAACATCACCGGTGGTGCGCGTGCGATCCTGGTCGATCAGCTCACCGGAACGGTCCACGTGCTGCCGCTGGTGGCCTCGGCGCCGGACGTCTACACGCTGT
>JBEIFN010000150.1:0-5865 GCA_040382435.1 Alphaproteobacteria bacterium | reverse complement strand
GGCTACGCCGCGGCGCGCGACAGCCTCCGCCTGCTCACGCAGGGCGCCGGCCTTGGCCCGTGGGGGCTGGGTGCGGTGACCTTCGGCGCGCTCGCAGCCCTCGTCGGCGGCTTCCTGCTCGCCATGGGCTGGTAGGCGATGAACGTCGAACTTCGTTGGAACGGCCGAACCGAATCGCTCACCGTGGCGGCCTGGGAGGAGCGTGTGCGCGCCGGACGCGTCCCGCGCGACGCCCTGGTGCGCTTCCCGGTGCTGACCGGCGATGCGTTCGTGGCCGCCGCCTCGATCGACGGCTTCGACGAGCTCTGCAACGACCCCGCCCAGCGCTGGTCGGACGCGATCGCGGCGGCGCCGACACCGTGGATGACGGCCTTGCTCGCCGGGGTGATGGTGCGGCTCACGATCGCGGCCAACCTGTCGCCGGAAGCCCCTTGGTTCGTCGACGGGGCACGTTCCACGCCTCACATCCTCGAACGGGGTGAAGTGTGGCGGTGGTGGACGATGGCGATGCTCCATCAAGCCCCCGAACACCTCGCGTTCAACCTCCTCGGGTTCTTGTTCGCGGGGTGGCACCTCGAGCGGGTCGTCGGCGCGAGCGGCCTCGCGCTGACCTTCGGGCTGTCTGCGGCGGTCGGTGCCGTCGCGTCGACGTTCGCCAGCCCGCAGACGCTCTCGATCGGCGCCTCGGGCGGCGTCTTCGGCGTTGTGGCGGCCGCCGTGGCGCTGTGGATCGCGCGCCCGACCGTGCTGCCTCCGCGGCTGCGCGCGATCTTCGGCCCCGCGCTCGCGCCCTACCTCGTGCTCGGCTTCGTCGGCGGCTTGTCCAACGCGCGGGTCGACAACGCGGCCCATCTCGGGGGCCTCGTCGCGGGCCTGCTCCTCGGAATCACCGTCCGCGACCGGGCCAACCGCGGGCCACGGCCGGCCGCCGGGGTAACGGGGACGCTGTCCGCCGCGCTGCTCGCGCTCGTCGTCGGCGTGGTCGGCTGGGGCCCAACCCTCGTCCCGACGCAGGCCGCCGGGCCGGGTGCGGAGCGCGAAGGCGGCGCGCGCTGGGACGTCCCACTCGGATGGGACGAGGACGTCAGCCTCGACGGCAAGGCGGCGTTGACCTCGCCCGCGACCGACGCGCGCTGGTCGGTCGCGTTGCGAACCCTCCCCCGACTCCTCGACCTCGAAGACGTGGGCGAAGCGATAAAGGCTGATCTCCGCGAGCGCGACGCCGCGGTGGTGTGGTCGGCCGGCGCGCAACGGAGCTTCGCAGGCCTCGACGGGCGCTGCTGGACAGGCAACCTCGACGCAGGCGCCATCGACGTCACCCTATGCGTCGCCCGGCGCGGCGTGCACGCGATCCGCGCGCTTTGGCAGGCGCCCTCATCGGTCTCGGGCCACCTCGCCCCGCTGCGCGAGCGGCTGGTCGACGGGGTGAAGCTGCCCGAGGAGCCCGAGACCGAGGCGGCGCGCGGTGTCGAGCCCGCAGCGCCGGTCGCTGCCCGCGTCCGCGCGATCGAGCAGCTCGCCGCCGACGGCGCGCTCGACGAGGCGATGCGCAGCCTCGACGCGCTCCCTGCCGAGGACCCCCGAACCGCGCGCGCGGTCCTGCGCACGATCGCGGTCGCCGGGGGCCGCGTCCCCGACGCCGAAGCTCGGATCGACCGCGCCCTCGACGTCGATGGCACCGCCGCTGCCGTGCTCGACGCCGCGCACGCCCTCGAGAGCCTCGACAGCCCGGACCTCGCCGACGCGCTCGTGCGCCTCGCTTGGCGCGCGAACCCGTGGGACAGCGCGCTCACCGAGGCCCACCGCGCCCGCGGTGGTTGCACGCTCCGCACGCCCTCTGGGCTGCCCGCAGCAGCCTGTCCGGACGCAGGCCCACCGGCCGACCACCTCGACGTCGCCGCCGCCCGCGCCGACGCAGCGAGGACCCGCGCGTCGCCTTGAGCCCGCGGGCGTTGCCGCCACTCCACGGGGTGCTTACCCCCGACGCCCGAGAGGTTGTCATGTCGCGCGTCGTCGTCCTTGGTTCGGGTCCCGCTGGCCTCACCGCCGCTCTCTACCTTTCACGCGCCAACCTCGCGCCCCAGGTCTTCGAGGGCTTGGAACCGGGCGGCCAGCTCACCACCACCACCGAGGTCGACAACTTCCCCGGCTTCCCCGAAGGCGTGATGGGGCCTGAGCTGATGGAGCGGATGCGCGCCCAGGCGGAGCGTTTCGGCGCGCAGTTCGAGCTCGACGAGATCGAGCACGTCGACTTGAGCGCACGCCCCTTCCGCCTGCACACGTCGATGGGCACCGAAGTCCTCGCCGACGCCCTCGTCGTCGCCACGGGCGCGTCGGCCAAGTACCTCGGTCTCGAGAACGAGCTGCGCCTCCGGGGCCACGGCGTCTCGGCGTGCGCCACCTGCGACGGCTTCTTCTTCCAAGAGCACGACATCGCCGTGATCGGCGGCGGCGATACCGCCATGGAAGAGGCGAACTTCCTCACCAAGTTCGCAAAGTCGGTCACGGTTATCCACCGCCGCGACACCTTGCGCGCCAGCAAGCCGATGCAGCAGCGCGCCTTCGACAACCCGAAGATCCGGTTCATCTGGGACACCGAGGTCCTCGACGTCCTCGGGGCCGAGAAGGTCGAGGGCCTCGCGCTCCGCAACCTCAAGACGGGCGAGACGTCGACCCTCCCTGTCACCGGCTTGTTCCTCGGTATCGGCCACACGCCGAACACCAAGGCCTTCGGCGCCCAGCTCGACGTGGACGACCACGGCTACATCCGCACCACGCCGGGCACGAGCCGCACCTCGGTCGAGGGCGTGTTCGCCTGCGGCGACGTGCAGGACCCCACCTATCGCCAAGCCATCACCGCAGCCGGGAGCGGGTGCATGGCCGCGATCGACTGCGAGCGTTGGCTCGCCCACGGCTGAAGCCGACACAGATGACACACCGGCCGGCGCCCATTAGGGCGGCGGACGCAGGGGGTGTGGGATGGGATGGGATGTGGTGGGCATCGGCAACGCGATCGTCGACGTCCTCGTGACGATCGACGGCGAAGCCCTCGAAGGTCTGCCCCGCGGTATCTCGACCATGGTCCCCGACGAGGCGACTTGGCGGGGTCACTTCGCGCAGGTCAGCCACCTCGACGTAGCGCACTGCAGCGGAGGAAGCTGCGCAAACACCCTCAGCGTCCTCGGACAGCTCGGCGCGCCGACCGCGTTCCACGGCTGCGTGGGCGACGACGCCGAAGGGCGCGGCTACGCCACGGGCCTCGCCGACGCCGGCGTCCATGCCGACCTCGTCACCTCCCCCGACGCACCGACGGGCAAGTGCCTCGCCGTCATCAGCCGCCGCGACGCCGAGCGGACGATGTTCACGTTGCTTGCTGCCGCGTCCGAGCACCACCGCCTGACCGCGTTCGACCACGCCCTCACGACGACGCGCGTCGTCCACGTCGAGGGCTACATGCTGTTCGGCGACGCGTTCTCCGTGACGCTCGACGCGGTTCGCCGCGCCAAGTCGGCGGGCGCCACCATCAGCTTCGATGCGTCGGATCCCTCCGTCGTGATGTTCGCCGGCGACCGCGTGCGCGAGCTCCTGCCGCTCACCGACATCGTGTTCCTCAACGCCGAGGAGGCACACCACCTGACCGGCGTCGATGCCCACGAGGCCGCTCCGATCGTGGCGTCGACCTGGGGTGTGCGCACCGTCGTCGTCAAGCTCGGCGCGGAGGGCTCGCTGGTGCTCGAGTCCGGCGCGCTGCACCGCGTCGACGCCGTCCGCACCCATGCGATCGACACCACCGGCGCCGGCGACAGCTACGCGGGGGGGTACCTGTACGGGTGGCTCCAGGGGTGGTCTCCGGACCGTGCCGGCCGCTTGGCGTCCGCCATCGCGTCGGCCACCGTCAGCCAGATCGGCGCGGTCGTTCGTGACCGCGACCGCCTACGAGCGATGGCAGCCAGCGTCTGACGATCACCGCGCGCCCGCGGGGGCGCCGCCCTTGCGCGGGTCTGATGCCGCCGCGCAACCGGCCTGCGCGTCACAGGCGACGATCTGCACCGACGTGGTCAGCGTCTTGCGTTCGAGGCGGTGACCGAGGGCCGCGAGCGCAGACGCCGTCGCCGCCGGCATAGCCGTCTCCACGATCAGCTCCGAAGGCACCCATTGGTGGTGCACGCGGGGGAGCGCGACGGCCGCCGCGGGCGCCAACCCGTCGACGAGCGATGCGAGGAGCACCTGCAACGTCCCGCTGATGATGGTCGGTCCACCCGATGCGCCCACCGCGATCCGCGCGCGCCCCTGACCATCGAGCACGAGCGTCGGCGTCATCGAAGAGAGCGGACGCTTCCCGGGCGCCACCGCGTTCGCAGCGCTCCCCACCAGGCCAAACCCGTTGGGTACGCCCGGAGCGACCGAAAAGTCGTCCATCTGGTCGTTGAGCACGATGCCGAGCGATGGCACCACCAAGCCACTGCCGAACGTCTGGTTGACCGTGGTCGTCAGCGCCACCCCGAGACCGTCGCGATCGATGACCGAGATGTGCTGCGTACCGGCATCCCTCGGAGGAGCCAGCAGCGGACCGTAGGCCGAGGTCGGCAGCGTGCGCTTTGGGTCGTACGCGCCGCGGATCTCGGCGATGCGCGCGTCCCCGAGAAGTTGCTCGACGGGGACCTGCACGAAGTCGGGATCACCCAGCGCGTGCGCGCGGTCGGCAAAACCATGCTTCAGCGCCTCGGTCATACGATGCACCCGCGCGGGCGCCGTGGGACTCAAGGAACCGTCGAGCGACGGCTCGAGGACGGCGAGCGCCTGAAGCAACACCACGCCGCCCGACGACGGTGGCGGCATCGTGAGCACCGTCTCGCCACGGAACGTGCCGACCAACGGTTCGCGACGGACGACGCGTGTCGACGCGACGTCTTGCTCCGTCAGGTTGCCCCCTGCGGCGCGCACGTGCTCCACGATCGCACGTGCACCTGCACCCGACGCCAGGTCCTCCCCGTGGGTCTCGGCCCATCGCCGCAACGTGGCGGCGAGCTGCGGCTGCACGCAGCGGTCGCCCTGCCGCAGCACCCGACCACCCGAAGAAAACCAAGCCACAACCTCAGGCTGACTCGAGGATGCGAGGCGCGACGCGAGGTGGGCCTGCACCAAGAAGCCGTCTTCGGCGAGCGCGATCGCAGGGGCGGCCACCTCAAGAGGCGGAAGTGACCCGAGCGTCGCGAGCAGCGTGGCCAGCCCGCGTGACTCCGACGGCACCGCCACCGCCAGACCACCTTCATCCGACGCTGGCTTCCCTCGCACGCTCGGCGCGCCGACGAACTGGTCGGCGACAGCGTGCGACGGCGCCACCTCGCGGAAGTCGAACACCGTCGGCGCGACGCCCGGTCCGGCGACCACGGCGAAGCCGCCGCCGCCAAGGCCCGACGAGGCCGGCTGCACCACCCCAGCGCACAGCGCGGTCGCGACCGCCGCGTCCACCGCGTTCCCTCCGCGATCGAGGATCTGCGCCCCACACGCTGACGCCAAGGCGTGGTCGGACGCCACCGCCGACGGGGTCCGAGGCACTTCGCCAGCCCACGACGGACCACCGAACGTCAGCGCCATCAGCCAGCCGCGCCATCTTGAGCCAAACATGCTACCTTCCTCCCGACTGCACGTCGGACACCACGAGGGCGACAACGTGAACCACGGCTATGGATACCGAAGCGAGCAACGGCTCCGCAAGGAGAACCAAGACGCGTTCGGCGCCTTCCGCCTCGGCACGTGGGAGTTTGCCATCGTTTGCGACGGCATGGGGGGGCACGCAGGTGGCGCCCACGCGTCGACCCTCGCGGTGCGTACCGTGGTCGAGGCCCTCCAAGCCGACGCGCT
>JBEIFN010000149.1:0-5892 GCA_040382435.1 Alphaproteobacteria bacterium | reverse complement strand
TCGTTGGTTTTCGCCGGACATTGCGGCGGTCGAACACCTGGTCGACGCCGACGCGTTCACCGCGCTCGCGGGCGATCTCCTCCCCACTTGGGGGCGTTGATGTGGAGCCGTGGCGCCGTGTGGAGCGGTCGCGACGACCCGCTGGACGGCGAGGCCGGGCACCGATGGCACCACCGTGTCCAGGTGTCCGACGCCGAGCCGCGTTCCGGCGAGATCGGCCTGCTCGGTTTTGCCTCCGACGAGGGCGTCCGTCGCAACCACGGTCGGCCCGGCGCGGCCGACGGGCCCGACGCGCTCCGCCGTGCCTTGGCGAACCTGCCGGCGGCGACGTCCCCCGTGGTCGACGGAGGGGACATCGTCGTCGAGGGGGCGGACCTCGAGGCGGCGCAGGCCCGCTACGCCGAGATCGCGCAGGCGTGGCTGGCGGCTGGCGTGCGTATGGTGGGGCTGGGCGGCGGTCATGAGATCGGATGGGCCTCGGCGCTCGGGTGGATGGGCGCGCACGGAACGCGCGGCCGCTTAGGGTTGCTCAACCTCGACGCGCACTTGGACCTGCGGCGGGCGCCGTACGCCACCTCGGGGACGCCGTTTTTACAAGCCCTGCAGCACGCGTCGCAGGTCGGTGCGCCGCTCGCGTACCGCGCGATGGGGATCAGCGCGTTCGCCAACACCGCCGCCCTGTTCGAGACCGCGCGCCAGTTCGGCGTCGATGTCGTGTTGGACGAGGATCCGCGGATGGCCGACGCGGTCGCCGCGCGCGACGACGTCCTCGGCTGGTTGTCGACGGTCGACACCGTCTACACCACGCTGTGCCTCGATGTCTTCCCGGTGGACGCGGCGCCCGGTGTGAGCGCACCAGCCGCGTTCGGCGTGTCGGCGCGCGTGATCGAGGCGATCTTGGGGGCTGTCGCCGGGTCCGGAAAGCTCGCGCTGTTCGATGTGGCCGAGCTCAACCCGCGGTTGGACGTCGACGGTCGCACCGCGCGGCTCGCGGCGCGGATGGTGGGGCGCGTGGTGTCGGCGTGGCGGTGAGCGTGCCGTGGCGGCTCGAGGGCGTTCACCTCGCGACGATGTGTCCCGGCGTGGGACACGGGCCGCTGGGGATCGTCGAGGACGGTGCGGTCGTCGTCGGCGCGGAGGGCCACCTCCTCGCGGTGGGTCCCCGGCAGGCGCTCGCCGGCTACCCGGTGGCGCGGGTCCTCGATGGGCGTGGCGGCTGGCTGCTGCCGGGCTTCGTCGATGCCCACACCCACCTCGTCTACGCGGGTGACCGCAGCGACGAGCACGTCGCGCGCTGGGAGGGCTTGCCTTACGAAGCGATCGCGCGTCGGGGCGGCGGCATCGCGCGCACCGTGCGTGCGACCGCGGAGGCGTCGGACGCTTCGTTGCTCGCCTCAGCGGTGACGCGGGCGAAGGCGCTGCGCGCCGACGGGGTCACCACGGTCGAGGTCAAGTCCGGCTACGGGCTCACAACCGAGGCCGAGCTGCGCCTGCTGCGCATCATCGCCCGGCTGGGGCCCAGGGCCGGCGTTCGGGTGGTTCCGACACTCCTCGCGGCCCACGCCGTTCCCTCGGGCCGGACGGCGTCGTCGTGGATGGATGAGGTGATCGCCTCGCTGCTCCCGGCGGTACGCGCGGCTGGCCTCGCGCACCGTGTCGACGCGTTCTGCGCGTCGATCGCCTTCGATGTGCCCCACGTCGACCGGCTGTTCGAGGCTGCGCGGCGGCTCGGCTTCGAGCTCACGCTGCACGCCGATCAGCTGGGGGACGAGCACGGCGGTGCGCTGCTGGCGAAGTGGGGAGGGCGGTCCGCGGACCACGTCGAGTACCTCAACGAGCAGGGCGTGGCGGCGCTGGCGGCTGCGGGCGCGGTCGCGGTGTTGCTACCGGGGGCGGCCGAGGCGCTGCGGGAACCCATGCATCCTCCCGTCGCGGCGTTGCGGGCGGCGGGGGTGGGCATGGCGGTGGCCACCGACCACAACCCGGGGACCAGTCCGTTCCTCTCAATGCGTTGGATGCTGCACCTCGCCTGTACGCGGTGGGGCCTCAGCCCCGACGAGGCCTTGCTCGGCGCGACGCGTTGGGGGGCCGCCGCGCTGGGCGTCGCGACGGGTAGGCTGGTGCCGGGGGCTCCCGCGGACCTCGCGCTGTGGGCGACGCCGGACCCGCACGCCTTGGTGGTTGCGCCGGATGCGCCAGCGCTCGCGACGACGTGGGTCGGAGGTGTCGCACGATGCCATCATGCGCCGCGTCCCCGTCGCATCGGCTAGACTTTCGGGATGGGGGCGACGATGCCACGAGGTCATCACGGTGCGCGCTGGGTGGGGTGGCTGGCGCTCCCGGTCGCTTGGTCTTGCACCGACGCCGGAGGGGGCGACGGCAAGGCGCCGGTCGACGACGACCCACTCGTTGACTCCTCGCCGAGCATCGTCGATACGCCCGTCGATACGCCCGAAGACACCCCAGCGGAGACGTCGCCGGGCGAGACGGCCGACACGCCCAGCCCGGTGCTCCCTCCTGACCTCGTCGGTGTGGGTTTCGCCGCCGATCCGGCGCTTGCGGGCTGTGAGGTCGCCTCGTTCTTCGGGCTCCGTGCGAACGCCGTGATCGCCGCGGCTGGAGACCTCGACGGTGATGGGATCTCCGAGCTTGTGCTGGCCAACGCCAGCTGCCCGGGCCCTTCCGGGGACGTTGTCCACCCCATCTTCGCGTGGGATCCGGCGCGCGACGGCTTGCGGTTGACCGATGGGCTGGGCGATCGACTCGACGCGTCGCCGACCGCCGTGAGCGCGCTCGCGATCGTGGACTTCGACGACGACGGCGACGCGGACTTGGCCGCTTCATGGCTCGACCCGTTCGGCAGCAACCAGGCGCTGGTCCTGCAGGCCAATGACGGCAGCGGGCGTTTCGAGGCCCAACACTGGACGAGCGATGCCAGCGATGCGTTGACCGCTGGCCTCTACGGATTTGGGGTCGGTTGGGAGGAGACCGACGGTGTCACGTTCTGGGTCGCGACGCGGGATTCGGAGCTCGGGCCGGGTGTCCCGCACCATGTCGGGCGTTTGCAGCGGCGTGGTGCTTCGTGGCAACTCGAAGTGGCATGGGGTGAGGCGCGGGAGGGGCTGCCGAACGCGTGGGCTTGGATCCCCATGTCGCGCCACCCGAACGATGCGCCGTTCGAGCACGCCTTCGTCGCCGTCAACCATGTGCCGGGCGCGGACGACTACCACCTCGCGCTGACCGACGGCCGCTGGGAGCCGTCCACGTTCGTCCACCGCGAGGTCGATGGCACCGGTCGTCCGGTCAACGCGCTGCATTTCGCGACCCCGGCTTGCACCGACGACACGCCGGTCTGCTTCACGCCGATGGGCGGGACGATGCTCCGCTTCGACGTCGAGGACGCCGCGGGTGCGCGTTCGTCGCGCGACTGTGTGCTCATCGCGGCGGGAGGTGAAGCCCCGGTGTACGTCCAGTGCCCCGACCCCGCAGGTGGGTGGACCGAGGACGGCGCGCTGGGCGTGAGTTTTGGCGTCAACCTGCCGTCCGGTGCGGGGGGAACACCGCCGCCGCCGCGTTCGTCGTGGCAGATCCGCGCAAACTGGGACGTCAACGCCGACGGCTGGATGGACGTCGTCGTGACGACGGGCCGAGATTTCGACGTTCGTCCTTTGTCGCCGAGCTACGCCTTCCTTCAGACGCCGGCGTGCCGGGGGCTCGCGTGCGACCGGTTCGTGATGTCCGAGCTGCCGTGGCCCGACGGTCACGTGCTCGGCACGGTGAGCCTCGTCGTACCGCGCGCCGATGGCAGCTGGGCCGTGATCACCGCACCTTCCCTCAACGCGGTGTACGCGGATGGGGTGGATGCGCCCCGTGTGCTGCGGTGGTCGTTGCCTGCGGGGCGTCGTTGGCTCGCGCTGCGGGTGGGCGCGTCGCACGATCTGCGCGCCTTGGGCAGCGTGCTTCGGCCGCAGTTCTTCAACGCGGCTGGGCAGGTGTTGCCGGCGACGTCGGAGGTGTTGCTGATGCCCGCGCCGACGTGGGGGATGCCGGGCGGCAACGACCCCGTCGTGATCGGGGTGCCCCAGGACGCGGTCTCTGCCGTTGTGGACGTGGACCTTCCGGGGTGTCGGCCGACGGTCCGCGTGTCGACGGCGACCTTCGATGCCCCGTTGGAGGTCCCGATCGAACCCTGCCCGTGAGCCTTCAGTAGACGAGCAGGTTGCCACTGCGGAAGAAGCAGGCCCGGATGTCGCCGCTCGACGGGTCGACCTCCACGTCGATGTCGGCGTTGCCGTCGGCAGGTCCTTGGTAGGACCACGCCCAGTACGGGCCACCGTCGGGGTGAACCACCTCGAACAAGCCCTGGTCGTTGACAAAGGCCGCGACGGGTTGGTCGACGAGGGGATCCCACGTCAGCGCGCGATGGCCCAGCGAGGTGTTGGCGACCTCCGAACGCACCCATAGCGGGGCCGTCGGTCGGCTGTACAGACCATCGTTGGACAGGACATGGGGCGACCCGTTCGGATCGACCAACGCCGGTGTCCGCGCATCGTCGGGGTAGGCGGCGGCGTCGATGACGGTCGGGCCGCTGAAGCCGCCGGTCGGAGACCAGGTGCCGAACGACAGCGCGTAGCGTCCCATCGGAAAGATCAGGCTGCCGTTGCCGAGCCACGCCGCGCCGCCGCGCAGGGGGTTGTCGTTCCACGTCGACAGGTTCGACCACGTGTTCACCGTCCACACGCCGCCCGACCTCGTGGCGACGGCCGGTCGGTCGGTCGTGACGTCGGACTGGAACACGACCGTCGGTCGTCCACCGGCGTTGGGGTCGAGCGTGAGGGCTACGTGGGCCTCGTAGGAGGTGGCGTTCGCGACGTCCTCCACCGTCCAGACGCCGGCGGCGCTCCGGCTCGCGTAGCGGATCCGCCCGTCGAGCGCCCAGGCGCCTGCGGGGTGCCCTGCGGCGTCGAGCACCAGCGAACCGCCGCGTTCGAGGAGGCCGCCGACGAGGAACCCGGGGCCGTCGACGACCGTGGTCTGCCAGGTGCCACCGACGCGCTCTGCGTACAGCACCCGGTCGTAGCCGAGGTCGCCGAACAAGACCCGGGGCTCGCCGGCGGCGTCGAGCACGAGGTCACAGAATGCGCCGGCCGACCAGGCGCCGTCGTACGCGACCACCGGGACGCGAACGGGGACGGCGATGTCGATGGTCGCGGTTTCGGTGTCGGTCAGGCCGTCGTCGTCGGTGACGGTCAAGGTCACGGGATAGGCACCCGCCGCGCTGTAGATATGGTCCGCTTGGCCGGTCGGAGACGAAGTGGGCGCCGAGCCATCTCCCCAGTCAAACCGCCAAGTCATGACGCGACCATCGGCGTCGGTGGAGGCGGTCGCGTCGGCTTGCACCGCAACACCCACCCAGCCGCTGGCTGGCAACGTCAGCGCGGCGACGGGCGGGAGCGGGTTGGGGGCGGGCGTGACCGTGAGCGTGATGCTGTCGCTTCCCGACGCGCCCTGGGCGTCGACCGCGGTGAGCGTGACGGTGTGCGAGCCGGGTGAGAGGCCCGCGAAGCTCGGTGCCGCGCCCGTCGCGAAGGGGCCATCGACGTTCGACTGCCAGAACAGGTTGGCGTCGGGGAGCGCGCCGTCTTCGGCGTCGTCGCCGGCGCCGACGAACCCGATCGCCGTGCCCGCGACGTAGGTGCCGCCGCTCGCGGGTTGTAGCAGCGTCGCCGTGGGTGCGGTGTTCGCGGCGATCACCGTCACATCGACGGCGTCGACGCCTGCGCCACCGTCGGCGTCGGTGGCGATCAGCGTCAGCGTCTGCGGCCCCGTCGGGAGCAGCGTCTGCAATGGGGAACCGGTCCCGAGGTCGCCCGCGATCGACGACCGCCAAAC